>JAISLV010000228.1 GCA_031277075.1 Endomicrobium sp.
TGCCGCGCAGAACGGACATAAAGAAACAGTTGAAATATTACTTAAATCGGGAGCAAATCCGGATATACAATATGAAAATGGTTGGACTGCTTTAATGTTTGCTCAATCTAAAGGTCATACAATAATAGTAGCTATATTAAGAGCGGCAGGAGCAACAAAGTAATAAAAGAACACCCCGTCAGGCTGGGTTTTTGTATTTGGGCGTCTTGCAAAAACCTATAATGTACGTAATTGCCGCAAATTTTACGGCAGTTCAAAGAAGAAAATGAAGGGCGTCCTAAGAGCAAGGACGGACAAATTTTCTGATGAAGAAATGCCGCAGAGACAATGTCTCTCAAGAGACAGTGTCTCAAGGCGCAAGGCTCTGACGGGCATTAGGGTTTTTAGAGACACCCATTAAGCAGTATTTGTTTTGTCGGCTCATCTGCCGCACTGAACTTCTTGCGCATTTCTACTACTTGCCGCTTTGGTTTTTCCTATCCTTTTACTTCTATTTCTCTCATCTATGCGTCTGAACAATCTGGTTTGCCTTAAAAGTATGCGGTTTATAGGGACTGTTTTTATTTGTCGCGCCGCCTTAAGCATTGCTTGCCAAGCGCGCTTGCCGCGGCGCGGCGAAAGAATTGTTGTTTCACAGGATTCTCTAAAAACCTATTTGGTTTCGCGCTCCTTAGAAAATGCGGATTTTTTAGAACTCTCTACGGGATTTTTAGAGATGTCCGAAAATAAAAGGAGGCTAAGATGAAAAAAGTAAGCGGGAAGTTTATTTATTTTTTCGGAGCTTTGGGCGGTCTTTTATTCGGATACGACACAGGCGTTATTTCTGGGGCAATTTTGTTTATCAAAAACGATATGACGCTCACTCCTCTAGCGCAAGGCGTTGTTGTAAGCGCCATTTTGTTTGGCGCGATAATCGGCGCGGCGGCAATAAGTCCTCTTTCCGATAAATACGGACGAAAGAGAATGGTTTTAGTGGCGGCGACAATATTTGTCGTAGGTTCTTTGCTTTCGGCTTTTGCGCAAGACGCGCAAATTTTGATACTTTCAAGAGTGGTTTTGGGCATTGCCGTTGGCGGGTCTTCGGCTTTGGTTCCTTTGTATCTTGCGGAAATGGCGCCTGCAAAATCGCGCGGCGCGCTTTCAACTTTAAATCAGCTGATGATAACTATCGGCATTTTATCGGCGTATATAGTGAATCTTACCTTTGCGCAGTGGACAGACGGCTGGCGTATAATGCTGGGGCTTGCGGCAATACCTGCGTTTATTTTGTTTTTTGGAACTTTATATCTCCCCGAAAGTCCGCGCTGGCTTGTGTATAAAGGTTTTGAGAAAAAGGCTTTTGAAATTTTACAGTTCATACGCGACGGAGGTATATAAGAAGAAATTGCAGAAATTAAAACAGCTTGCGCGCAAGATACGGCTAAAATTAAAGATTTGTTTGCGCAATGGGTTCGTCCTGCGCTTGTCGTAGGCGTTGGGCTTGCCGTGTTTCAGCAAATAATAGGCTGTAATACGGTAATATATTACGCTCCCACAATTCTTACAGAGGCGGGGTTTGGAGCGTCGGCGGCAATACTTAGCACTGTGGGAATAGGCGTTTTAAACGTTTTAGTCACAGTGTTAGCTTTGTTTATAATGGACAAATTTGACCGCAAAAAAATGCTTATCTTCGGCGGCGCAGGTATGGCGGTTACGCTTATAGCTTTAGGCGTTTTTACGGCTGCGTCTTCAAATATGGGCGAATTTTTGCCTTATATTACGCTTGCGGCTTGCGGATTATACATTTTTTTCTTTGCGCTTACGTGGGGACCTATAATGTGGATAATGATAGGGGAAATTTTCCCTTTAAAAGTAAGAGGGCTTGGGGTCGGCGCGTCTGGCATGGCAAATTGGAGCGCAAATTTGGTAGTCGCTTTAACTTTTCCTCTTCTTTTGGCAAAAACAGGCGAAGCGGTTTTTTTAATTTTTGGCGCGATGGCGCTGCTGTCAATATTTTTTGTAAAATTTAAAGTTATAGAGACGCGCGGACGCACTCTTGAAAGCATAGAGAAAGATTTACACGAAAAATATTTTAAACAAAAAGGAGCGTAAAATGTTTTTAAACGCCGTCGCAGTGTTTTTAGGCGGAGATTTTGGAGCGATGTTTAGGTTTTTAATCTCCGAAACTTTCCCGTTAAATAAATTCGGAATGCCTTTGACTATAATATTGGTGAACTTTATCGGGTGTTTCTTGATGGGATTAGCCGACGGCGTTTTTGAAAAATTTGCCGAGCATGCCCGGCATAAATATTTTCTTACAGCCGGGCTGCTTGGCGGTTTTACGACATTTTCAACTTTTTCGCTGGAATTTGCAAATTTGATAAAAAGCGGACGCCTTGCAAGCGGTTTTTTGTATGTTTTTGTTTCTGTGGCTGCGGCGTTAATAGGTTTTTGGCTGGGATACGCGCTAAGCAGAGCGGTAAAAACATATTGACATTTATATTTTCAATAATAAAATTGAACAATTACTATTTTATTACTAAAATCTACTAATGTAGTAATTGACATAAAAAACAATATTAAATAGAATATAATTACTAAAAATTTAAACTTAGTATAAACATTTGGGTGTCTCTAAAAACCCTAACGCCCGTCCTTGCCGCGCCTTTTGCGGCATTTCTACATCAGAAAATTTGTCCGTCCTTGCTCTTAGGACGCCCTGCATTTTCTTCTTTGAACTGCCGCAAAATTCACGGCAATTACGAACATTATAGGTTTTTAGAGACACCCATTTATGAAAATACCTGAAAAGCCGAATTTTGATTGGTTAGAAGTTTTAAAAAAAGCTATCAATGACAGCCGTATTAGTTTAAAGGAAGTTATTGATAAGAATACCGCTATCGGCTGCGCCGTTCAAAAAGGGGTAAATGAATACGACTATTGGGATAAAGTGAAATATTATATTGTTCCTGCAAGTATTGACAATGAAATTTTGTGGGCTTTGATAAAATATAAAAAGCTCAATATGGATATTAAACAAATATCTTTACAAGATTTAACGTTTGTGCATATTAATACGGGCGAAATACAGAGAAAACTAAGCGTTATAGACAGACACGCTTCAAAATACGCTTTTTCAACGGAAGAATCAAACGAATATTATGTAAACTCTATGATGGAAGAAGGCATTGCTTCAAGCCAGTTAGAAGGCGCGGCGGTTACGCGGGAAATAGCTAAAGAAATGTTAAGAACAAACAGCCGTCCTAAAAACATTGACGAACAAATGATTTTGAATAATTATAAAGCGATGGAATATATAGAACGCAATAATTCTGAAAAGCTGTCTGTAGAGCAAATTAAACGTATTCATGAAATTATTACAAAAGATACCATTGACAAACCTGAAAAATCAGGTAATTTTAGAGATGAAACCGACAATCTTATGGTAATGGACGCCAGAGACAATACGGTATTGTTTAACCCTCCCCAAGCTGAAAAAATTCCGTCCTTAATAAACGCTTTGTGCGGCTATGCAAACGAAGATGATAAAACTGATTTTACTCATCCTGCGATAAAAGCTGTAATTCTTCATTTTTTGTTTTCTTATATTCATCCGTTTATAGACGGCAACGGCAGAACGGCAAGAGCGCTGTTTTATTGGTATATGCTTAGAAGCGGATACAAAAGCGTTAAATATTTGACAATTTCAAAAATATTAAAAGAAAAATACGCGCAGTATGCCAGAGCGTTTTTATATACTGAAACCGACGAAAACGATTTGACGTATTTTATAAATTTTAATCTGAACGCAATTTGCGAAGCGATAGAAAATTTCAGCATTTATGTAGAAAAGAAAAAAGACGAACTTAAACAAACTGAAATCCTTGTAAATATGGATAGAGAACTGAATTTTAGGCAGGCAAGCATAATAAAAGAATT
>JAISLV010000038.1 GCA_031277075.1 Endomicrobium sp.
TTGCGGATTTTCATTTGGATTTTTTACAGTTGACTTCAAAGTGAACTTAAAACTTTTGTTTAACCCTTTGTAAGAAATATCAACAGTAATTTCGGCATTAGCGTTGGAATAAAAAGAACTGCTTGCATTAAATCCTGTATCTGCGTATTTTGTTATGGCGGCATTATCCGATGAAAAAGTCCAAGTTGAATTTTGTATCGTGTAATATGCGATATGGCCTGTCTTGTTATCTCTTAATCCGAAAACAAAAGAATATTTTGCGTTGCTGCCTAGTGTAAATTCTTGCGAACCGTCTGAAAAATAATACGAACCAAAACGCAGCTCATATATCTCGTAATCAACGAGACTCAAAGTTTCCGCGTTGTTTATCGTATCTTTTTCATCTTGCGCCATTGTGTCGTTAGGAACTGTAGTATTAACAGTATTGCCATTTTGCTCATTGCGTATAATTTTGTTTTTATCGTCTTCAGAACAAGATACCATAAGTCCGCACAGAACAAACATACTTACTGCCGCCGTCAAAATCTTCTTCATTTTAACTCTCCTTTCACATCAAATTAAATTTATATCCTGCGCTTAAGTTAAGGCTTTGCGCGCCTTTTATCCTGTCGGAATCCGCCAAATAGAAGTTATACGAAATATCAACTATAAAATTGCTAATTTCAATGCCTGCGCCTAAGGATATTCTTGTTCCTGCATTTGCATAACAATAAAAGTTTTTTGCTCTTGCGTTAAGAGAGGCAAAGGCGTTAAACATATTGCCTTTGTAATGATTATAATGCTCTGCGTTTCTATACATAAACTCAAAGCCTGCCCCAATGCCAAAATGATTATTAAACCAATATGTCAAATCTGTTTCAAAACCATAGCCTGACGATTCAACAGACTTATTATCATAGTAATCATAGTAGAAATCGGAATAATAGAAATACTCAACGCGTTCTGTGCCTTTCAAAACTATATTCGCTTTAATATCCAAATCAAGTTTTGATAATTTTCGCGTTCTTTTTTTGGCTAAAGATTCTATTCTATCTTTTGAATTATGAGCTTTTAAAGAAACATCCGGCTTTCTACTTCTAACGTTTTTGTATATTTTATGGCAAGAGCTGTTGCCTTATAAATATAAGTTTTTGCAATATATTGCCTGCCTGCAAAAATGTCGCTTTCATAGCTAAACTTGTCAAGCGTTGTATGGTCTTCTATTTCGTCAATGCGCACATTGATAATATCGTCGGCGTCAAGTTTTTGAGCTTCTTTCATAAGCATTTCATAAGTTATTTCAGAGCCGTTGTGTTCGCCGTTTATGTCTATTGTCACTTTAGACTCCACAAAAATTATCCCTTTGCTTTCAAAATCTTTAACAGGCGCAGGAACAACCCGCAAAAGAAAGACCTGCCGTGTATTTTATCAAGGGAAATTATTTGTAAAAATAAAAAAAACGAAAAAGAATTTTTCTTTTTCGTTATCCAAAAATATAGAATTTAATTGTTTTAAAACATAGTTAGAATATATGTGAGATAAGGGGGGGTGTTTAAGCGCTCCATCTTTGATAAAAGACGGAGTGAAATCGCCTTAAAAAGCAATGCCGAAAAAGTAAAAAACGGAAATTTTTTCATCATAATAATAGTTGTATTTGAATTTGAAATGAAACAAATGTTAAATAACAATCAACGATACTTATTTAATGAAAATAATAAACAAAAGTCAAATTTTTTTCGCCTGATTAACGCATTGAAATACTTGACTTATCAAGTTTAACCCCATCTCTATCTTTGAATTTCGCACCAAAAAGATTAAATGCTTTCTGATAAACTGTATAACCGTTTCTATACAAAAAAGTATGCAATCCCTGCTTTGCTAATTCACTTTCAACTCTCGGAGAACAACATATAGATTTAATATCTTTCTTTTTATCAAAAGTAGCCTCATAATACGGAACAAAAACACCATTTTTAATCCGATTCTTTATATTATTTTCAGAGTTGGGAATCCTTAGAATAAACCTATATTCTTTTTCATTAGAAAATGCTTCTTGCTTAAAAAACAATCTGAGTTTATCAATTTCACCTTTGATATAATTTCTAAAATTTAAAAAATCATAAGACTTATTGCTGTTCAACTCTTTTATGAGGTTATTCAAAGTTTGTTTCTGTTTCTTTCTGTCATATATAATGCTTCCGTGAAATATATTGATTCCTTTATCTTCTAATGATTTCAAAGATGTTAGAATTTCATTTACAGAGAAACCAATATTATATCCCTGATATTTATCATTCTTAATATAATAGTTCCACATAGATATAGAATCTCTATCTTTTGATGCACAGAAAACGTAATATCGATATGAATTCTTTAAAGATATATGACTTTTTGTTACATTTATTGACGGTTTAGTTATAGTCGGAAGAATAGCGCTATAAATTTGATACCTTTGACACTCCGTTAATATGTTCTTTAAACTGTGGCTTATAGCGTTTTTATTTAAGTTAACAACTTCGTCTAAAATATCTGACATATATGGCAAAAATTCTGCCTTGTCATCAAGAAATTGACAATCAGTAAATCGTATAGTTGAATGAGATAATATAGATTCCAATGCCTCTGGCGGAGAGTAATGGTAAATAATCTTTATTTGGTTGTTATTTCGTTTAGTTATACTCATTTCCATACCAACTCTTAAATTTACATATTGATATGATTATACAAAAAAAGGGATTTCTGTTTTTAAGCGTTAATTGCTTTTTGCCAAACGTCAGCTTCTTCCATACATAAGTAGACTATACATTTGCTTTTTTTAGATTGAATAATATCGTTTATGTATTTGTAAATTTCAATCCTTAAATCTTTTTCATATCTCAACTTATAATCTTTTCCTAACAGCAGCTCGCCGTTTAAAATATCATTGTTTGGAAATCTGTTTTCCATAACGGTTTTTTGATTGGCGGGCATTCTTAAAGTCCCTAAGCTAATCCACTTTATCGTTTCGTTTGGAACAATATCAAAAATCATATCTACGGTTTCTTTGTATCCCTCTTTCCAGCCGTCGTAATATATTATAGGGTCAAAATGAAAAGCTGTTGAAAAACCCGCTTTTGCGCAGGTTTTGGCGGCGTCTAGCCTTTGTAAAATATCGGGCGTTTTAAATTCGTTTTCTCTCTGTATTTTTAAGGAATTAACGCTCCATGCCGCGACGATATTTTCTTGTCCGCCGCATTCAAGCAAATTGTCTACGTTGACGCTTTTAGTTTTAAACTCAAAAAACGCGCCGCGCTTTTTTTGAAAAAACCCGACGATGTTTTTAGAAAATTCAGTGATATGGTCAAAAACCAAAGAATCGGTAAATTCGCCGCTGCCTATTCTTTTATAATTGAAAAATCCCAGCGTTGAGACGGCGGTTTTATCGTCTTGCAAATAGTCGGAAATATTGTAAGGTAAAACTATGCCCGCCGTATTTTGATAGGCTTGCAAAAAACAATAGCTGCATTCGTAAGGGCAGCCCATACCTAAATTCATTATTGAATATCCGCAATTTACTACGGAACTTGTGCATGGGCAGGGTTTAAAAAAATCGTATTTTTCTTTTACTAAAAATAAATTATCACAACGCGCGTTAAAGTCTTTAACGCTGAAAGTTTTGTTTTTTGCAAAAGATTTCAGAGATTCTATTTCAGTAAAAACCGCGTTTGCAAACAAACGTTTTGCGCGTTCAAAAACAAACGAATTTTCGGCTTCTTTTTCATAATAAACGTTTTTGGGGTAAAAGAGTTTGTCTGAGACGTCGGCTTTTAAAGATTCGTCAATTTCAAGTTTAGGGAGATAAAAAGATTTTAAATCGGTTTTGCCGAAACTCTGCGGATAGCGCTGCGCAAGCAAATCCTGTTTCAATTTTTCGTATTTCGTTTCGCTTAGGCGGTTTAGAAATTCTTCGGGCGATATTTTTTTAATTTTTGATATTTCAAAAATCAGCCTTATAATTTCGCGCGACTTATTTATTCCAAATTTTGGGAAGCGTTTTTCAAGCGCGTTTTTTAAATTGTCCATTTGGCGTCTCTAAAAATTTTAAATGCGGCTTTGGCTAAATTCCGTAAAAGCTAAGCGCGATTTTTATAAGCTATACGTTCGTCTAATAATTTAGGGCGTCTAAGATGAGAGCCGCCGCTTTTTTTCTTGCCGCGGCGATTTTTTGTCTTTCGCCGCTTTTTAATAAAACTCCTAAAGGCGTTTCAACGATGTCTGAAACGTAGAATAAACATAAAACGCCCGCGCCTATTTCGTTTGCCGCAGAAAATACGATTGAACTTTCCATATCAATAGCGCAAATGCCGTTTCGCTTAAAAAATTGCGTATAGTTTTGCTCTAATACGAGCGAACTTACGCACGCCGAATTTGTTTTTACGATTTTAGCCGTTTTGAATTTTTCGCAAAAAGCAGGAGTAAATTCCTTTGCGCCGTTTCGGCGCGAAAACTCCGCGCTGCCTGAAAACGCCGCCGTTTGCGAAATCGTTCTATTTTTAAGCATATCCGTAAAACTTTCAAAATTATACGCTTTATCTATCGTCAATAAATCGCCTATATTGACGTTCCCGCAGCCTCCGCAGCCGCCAAACAAAATAATATTTTCGCACGAAGAGCCTTTTAAACGCAAAACGGCGTCGCCTGCAAGAAAATTATTTTTTAAAACGACGACAGTGGCGTTTTTAATTTGCGCGGTTTTTACAAATAAGCCGTTTTTTGAAACGGAAGAAAATAAAGGCAAATCAAAACTCTGGCAGATAATGCAGGTTTTTTTTATTTCGTCCTTAGCGGCGGCAAAATAGCTTTTGAAGTCCATTAACATATTTTATAAAAATAGTATAATAATTAAAATGAAATTCATTTAAAAACGCGGCTAGGCAGCTAGGCAACGGCAACGGCGGATGTATGGACGCGTGGATGCATGGCGTGGCGGGAACGGCAAAGAACAAAGAATGCGGTTAGGCGGCTATTTGGAGGCTGTATGCATGACAGTAATAAATTGTGGATGTGGGCTGCGGTTTTTTTGGTTGTTTTAGGTTTGCTTGCAGGAATATTTTTTAGCGCGACGCCCGAAAAGATGACGCCCGTGATAGAAAAACGGAAAGCCTTAATGGAAAAGAGAAAAGAAGCGCGGCAGGCAAGAAACGCGCCCTCGCGCGACCGCGACGAAGCTCAGGCTCAGTCTGTAGTTGAAAAAGGGGACGTTTCTGCGGAATAATTAGAAACGGCAAAAGAGCAAAAAACGCGGCTAAGCGGCTGGACGGCTAAGTAACGGCAACAGCCGGCGGCAATGGCAGACGCTGAACTTGTTTCATGGTCTGCCGTTTGTCTTTTAATGGCAAATTTAGGGCAATAACAGGCGACACGCAACTCCTCGCCCGCAGCCTTCTCCCGCAAGGGGATAGACAACGACGACGACTGAGCTTTTATTATAACTTACATCTGAGCGTCTCTAAAAACCCTAACGCCAGTCCTTGCCTTGCGCCTTGAGAGACATTGTCTCTGCGGTATTTTGGCGTCAGAAAATTTGTCCGTCCTTGCTCTTAGGACGCCCTTCATTTTCTTCTTTGAACTGCCGTAAAATTTGCGGCAATTACGAACATTATAGGTTTTTAAAGACACCCGTCTGTTTGCCGCGTAGGCGGCAGCGATAATAACGGAGACGGCAAGGCGGGGGTTTGCAAGACGGCGTTAGGCGATTATTTTAAGGTTTGAAACCTTTGCAAGCAGTTTTTTCCATTGACCGTTGTCAAACAGTATAATAAGTTTTACGTCGTCGCCTTTCCCGCTTTTTTCCGTGATTTTTCCTTTCCCAAAAACAGGGTGAATTACAAAATCGCCTATCTTGTAAGGGCTCAAATCCGCAGTAGGAACGTATAAAGGCTCGTCTTTTATTACTTCGTCGTCCGACGGTATATAATCGTAAGAATCTTCGGTTTTGTATTTGTATTGGGCTTTGGCATACCCTTGAAACTTGCCTGCCTCGGAACGCGCGCCGTTTAAACCGCTTTTAGAATAATAATTATTTTTAAAATACATATTTTCTTTTTGAGAGCGCGCGTCTGAAAACTCGTCTTTAAATCCCGCTTCGGAAGCAAAACGCGAAAGCATATTCCATTTAGTTTTTCCATAGACCGTCCTTTCAGACGCCCATGTAAGAAATAAATTTTTTCGCGCCCGCGTCATTCCCACATACATCAAACGCCTTTCTTCTTCAAGCTCTTCGGGTTTAAACGCCGACTCGCCTACGGGAAAAAGCCCTTCTTCTAAGCCCGTTATAAAAACATTGTCAAATTCAAGCCCTTTTGCCAAATGCAATGTCATCATGGTGACTTTTCCTTTGGAATCGTCAAGCAAATCTAAATCGCTTATCAAAGCCGTCTGCGTTAAATATCCCGCAAGAGTTCTGTCGGGCGAGCGTTTCTCAAAATCGTCAATTGCGGATATTAATTCCTGAATGTTTTCTATTTTAGTTTTTGATTCGGGAGAATTTTCAAGCTCAAGCTCTTTTAAGTAGCCCGAACGGAGTATGACGTTTTCGGCTATAGTTTTTACCGTTTCGGACTTTTTTAAATTTATAAACGAATTTATAAGCGACGCAAATTCGTTGAGAGCTTTTAACGTTCCTTTGTTTAGCTCTTCCTGCGCAAATTCTATAGCGCGCCAAATTGAAATATTGCGTTCCGACGCGATGCGTTCAAGATTTTCAAGCGAAGTTTTGCCTATTGCGCGTCTGGGAACGTTTATTATTCTTTTAAGGCTCACGTTGTCGTTTGGGTTGTGTATGAGTTTTAAATAAGCGGTAATGTCTTTGATTTCGGCTCTGTCGTAAAAACGCAGAGTTCCGACAACGGAGTATGGAATTCCCGCTCTTCTAAAAGAGTCTTCTAAAACGCGGCTTTGGGCGTTTGTGCGGTAAAACACGGCAAAGTCCGACAAATTAAATTTTCCGTTTTGCGAGTTTAAAAAGATAATGTCTGCGACTTTAGCGGCTTCGTCGTTTTCATTTTTTGATTTTATTAAAGAAAGCGAACCGTCGTCGGGATTTTGCGTCCACAACTTTTTTTCAATCCTGCGGGCATTATTTTTTACGACGTTATAGGCGGTTTCAAGGATTTTCGGGGTTGAGCGGTAATTTTGCTCAAGTTTAACGGTTTTTGCATTAGGATAATCTTTTTCAAAATCCAAAATATTGTTGACGTCCGCGCCCCTCCAGCCGTAGACGCTTTGGTCGTCGTCGCCTACTACGCAAATATTGTTGTCGTTTCCCGCAAGCAGTTTCGTCAAAACGTACTGCGCGCGATTTGTGTCTTGGTATTCGTCAACCATTATGTATTTAAATTTGGCGCGGTATTTTTCAAGTATTTCGGGGTGTTGTTGTAAAGCAAAGACCGTAGTTAAAATCAAATCGCCGAAATCTAAGGCTTGCGCGGTTTTGAGTTTTCTTTGATAAAGCGCGTATATGTTTGATATTGACGCAGAGAAAAAATCTCCAAGCGCGGAGGCGTCTTTTGCAAGGTCTTCATGCGTCTTTAAATCGTCTTTTGCGCGGCTTATTCTGTCTGTTACGTAAGACGGCTTAAATTTTTTTTCGTCAAGGTTTAGCTCTTTAATGCAGTCTTTTACGACGTTTTTTTGTTCGCCGAAATCGTATATTACAAATTCGGGGCTTAAATTTATGTTTGAAGCCTCTATGCGCAAAAAATAAGCGCAGAAAGAATGAAAAGTTGAAATATGGACGTCTGCGGCAGCTCCTGCGGCAAGGTCGTTGACCCTTTTTCTCATTTCAGCGGCGGCTTTATTTGTGAAAGTGACAGCCAAAATTTTCCACGCCGCAACGCCCTGCGAAAGCAAATAAGCGATTCGGTGCGTAATCACTCTCGTTTTTCCCGTGCCTGCGCCGGCAAAAATTATGAGAGGCGAATTGATGCAAAGCGCGGCTTCTTTTTGGGATTGATTAAGATTTTCGGTAAGATTATTCATAACGAGAATCTATTATATCAAAAAATAGAAAATTACGCTTAGAAAAATAGTCGCAGACAAAGGCATAAAACTATTTACAGGCAAAAAAGCAGCTCCTCGCGCAAAGGCAAGGCAACAATTATGCCGTTGTTTTGTCTATTCCTCTTGTGAAAAGGGAAATAAAAGCATGCCGACGCATGAGATTTTATCGTAGTTTTTCATGCGTTTTGCTCTTGATTAAAACATTATTGATTGAAAGAGAACCGTATTTTATATATAATAGACAAACAATTAATGCCGCCATCGTCTAGCGGTTTAGGACATCGCCCTCTCAAGGCGGAGATCACGGGTTCAAATCCCGTTGGCGGCGTATAGCATATTCCCCCTTTCCTACGGCAATTTCCTATTGTCCTGTTTTCCACAACCGCGTTTTGTATTGGGGTATCTCTAAAAACCTATAATGTTCGTAATTGCCGCAAATTTTGCGGCAGGGCAAAGAAGAAAATGAAGGGCGTCCTAAGAGCAAGTACGGACAAATTTTCTGATGCCCAAATGCCGCAGAGACAATGTCTCTCAAGGCGCGGTAAAGATGAGCGTTAGGGTTTTTAGAGACGCCCATTGTAGACGCTTAACCGCAAAAGGCGCGTATTTTCAACACGCCGGCAGTTTATGACTTGTGTAAAAATTTAAAGATTTTTCACAACTATACGCTGTCTTTTGTTATATTATTATATGAAAGACTGTAAATTTTTATTTGAAGGCATCAAAAATGGAAAGAATAAATCTTAAAAAATACTTGTCCGTCTTTTTAATCAATTGCTTTTTGTTTTCGTTTGTGTACGGGCAAGTTTTAGCTGAAATATCGGAAAGCGCAGCCGCTGCGCGCCATTATGAACAGATGCTTAACAAGTTTGTTGTTTCGGGTTCTTACGGCAAAATAACCGATTCTAATTTTGCGGCTTCCGACACGGTTATAGTGCAGATACAGGATTTGCACTGCCAGCCGCAGGTTCAAAAAAATATATCAAAAATCATTGAAACGCTTGACGCTAAATTCGCCGCCGCCGGAGGCATAAGCAATATATGGCTTGAAGGCGCGTACGGGCAGATAAACACCCAATGGCTTAATTCTACGGATATTGAAAGATTGGCAGATTCAGGAAGACTTACCGGAGCGGAATATTATTCCGTTGCTAAAGGGAAGTATGAAATAATCAAGGGGCTTGAAAACAAAGAAGAATACCTTGACAATTTGAAAAGATTTGGAGAAATATTAACCGATAAGGAGAAAATATCCGCGCTGGTTTCTGGGATTAAAGAATCAACGAAGCAATTAGAAGAGAAATATTACAATAAAATGCAGTTGAAACTCGCAAAGCTCCGCCAAAATCACTCCGAAGGAAAAATATCCGATAAAAAATATTATACGCTTTTGCTGAAACACGCAGATAAATTGTCGATAGATTTTCACAAATATAAAAACCTTACGCTTTACGTTTCTTCTCTCGAAACCGAAAACAAACTAAATTATAAAAAAATCGCAAAGCAGCTCAACTGGCTTGTATCGGCAATGAAAGAAAAACTCAGTTATAACGCCTATAGAGCGATTTCCGATGCGACTGATAATTTTTCCGAAACAGATAAACTTGCGGTTTATTTGAAAGATTTTGTAGAGCGGTCTAATATAGACCTTAATGCAAATTTTTCGGAACTCGGCGAGTTTTTTAAATACGCCGAAATTACGGGCGATATGAATCCTGTAGAACTTGTAAATGAAGAGAACGCGCTTAGAAACGAAATAAACGCAAGATTCGCAGACACAAAAGTTCAGAGCGAAGCGTGTTTCCTCGTAGGTTTTGGCGAGTATATGGAAAATTATCTCACGGCTAAAATAACGCCGAAAGATTATGAATACTACAAAGCAAACGAGCAAAAATACAGAAAATTGTGGGTAAAATACATAGACAATAAAGTTTTGGATCTGACCCGATATTATGCCGACAAAGTCGATAGGTTTTATAAGATAAATCTTGACAGAAACGGATATTTTGCCGCCAATATTTTCGCCGGCGACGTTTGCGTAAATAAAATGGATTCATATTTAGAAAAAGAGACCGCCTGCGAAAGTATATTTGAAAATATTTCCGGAGTCAAAAAAATAGACGTTGTAATAACCGGAGGTTTTCACAGCCGTGGCGTTTCTAAAATACTCAAAGAGAAAGGAATTTCCTACATATTAATAACGCCGAACGCGCAAGGGGACTCAAAAGCCGCAAATGAGACGTATTACAAAATAGCAAAAGAGCAGGCAAGACAGATTAGAGAATCCGAAATTCAGCTATCGGGCGTTTCACTGCCCGATTCGTCTTTGAAATCAACGATTGGGAATCCTGATTCATATGCTTTGGCAAATTTAATATTGACATTAGACGTCCCGTCAAGGAATGCGTTTATAGAAGCTCTGCAAAGCGGAAAGACTATATCCGAGCAAGATTTATCCGCCGCCGCTAAAGAGCTTGCCGATATGGCGCTGCTGGTAAAAGAGGCGATGATAGTAGAAAGCGATGAAGACAGAGAAATAGAGGAAGCGGCAATAGAAACGATAAGAAGAAATCTGCCGCAAGACAGCCGCCATGCAGGCATGATAACTCCCAGTCTTCTTGAAAAAATAAATATGAATGAAGTGCGCAGAGCTCTTGATGAGGATGTAACTAAACTGGATGATATATTGGAAACTGCGCAAATCCGCGGGAATTCTTCAGGCAGGATTTACGCAGAACTCAAAATAATAATAAACCGGATAAAGAAATATAAAGACAGGCTATTTTATTCGCCGCTATCGATAAAACAGCCGATAAACAGTTACGAAGAGGCATTGGGCAGATTTGCGGGACGCAACGGGCATCAGTCGTATTATAAGAGAAACGAAGACGGCGCATTGGAATTGTATAATGCGCGTTCTATAGACGAAGTATTAGAAACGATAGATTTTTTAGCCGAACGCAATATAGACAACTATGAGATAATTTTACAGGGTTTGCATCCGGATTATGACGACATTTCGACATTTCCGCCAAACAGCGATTTTTGGCTTAAAGACAAAACGACTGGGGAAATAAGAAAGGTTCTCGCGGATTTGTCATCTGAACTTGAAAAGAAAGCCCAAGAAATTACAGCGCGCGCCCAAAAAAAAGGAATAAGATTATGCGCTCATTTACAGGGATTTTCTCCTGTGAACGAGAGTCAGTGGCCTAAGTACGACGCTTTGGGAAAACCTCGGGACATAATGACAGAAATACTTGACGCTCAGCTTGATATGTGCAAAAAGCTCGGCATAACAAGCGCGGTATTGCATTTAACCGGTAATAACATGGAAGCTATAAAAGGATACGCGGAATTTGTCGGGAAAGCCGCAAGAAACGGGATAACGATAAAGTTTGAAAACGATATAATATACGACGACGAAAGCGGTTATGTATACGAGCAGCCGCTTGCCGACAGAGGGTTTGCAGGACATGAAACGTTTATAGAATCTCTTAAAAATATAAGACAACAATTAAGAAAAGAAACAAAAAAATACATGGGAGTGACTTTAGACACGGCAAAAGCATTGCAGTCGTTTACGGAAAGTCCTAAAGTTGATTCCGACGGAAATATTTCAAAAGAAGAATATGAAAAGCAGGCTAAAAAAATAAATACCGGCAATTTGAAAATCTATTGCGAAGCGATTATATCAGCGGGTTTTGTAATAAACGAGATACATCTGGCTCAATCTCGCGTGGACACAGACGATGTAATGACAGAAAAAAGCAAAGAAAATAGCGAAAAAAAAGTCTTCTATAAAAAAGCGAAGATAGATGATGATGTTAATCCAAATCTCAATATCCTTGAATTCCTGCAATATTTAACCGATACAGGATTTGAGGGTTTATTGTTGCAGGAAACGCCCGGCTTAACAGCGCCATATCGTCCCGGCAACAGAGCCGTTCTTGAACTTCCAACTGTCGCTGTACAATCAGATGCCAAAGGGCTGACCGGCGTTAAGAGAGCGTTTTACATAGCGCGTAAAGAGTTTATAGCGTCGTTGCGGCGCGATTTTGTGGCAAGACATTACGGCAGAGACGGACCTGCGGCTGAAGACAAGTCTGTGTCAGGATATAAATCAAGACGCATAGGGAACATTTTAATAAAAGTCATGTCAGCGTCGGGCGCCGCAGCTGGCGCGATCATTCCTGCAATTCTTTTGTCCGCCAGTCCTCTCATCATAATAATTCCGTCTGTTATTGTTTCTTCGTCCGCGCTTCTCAGCGCATTTAATATTTTAACGCATGCGGCTTATAATATTTTTGTCGAGCGTAAATATGGTTTTCCTGTGATCTCTGAGAAAGTCAAATTGAGTTTGGAAGAGGAAGAACAAAATATTTTGAGCGGAAGTCTCGCAGCAGCGCCGGCTTCAGGAGGAAACAACAACAACTCTTCAATAGAGCATCCTGCGTCAATGAGCGGAGCCGATATTGAAAACTGGATTAAATCGCTTGAGCTTAGGCTTATTGAAATCGGTATTGAAAATATACCCGCATTCGGATTGAGAAATGTTTCCCGTAAGTATTACGGCAATAATAGAGAAAGGGAATACATGGTAACAATAGATCCCGGATTATTTTTTACGGAAATGTCTGCGTCGCCGGATGAGGAAATTACTAAATACTATCAGGATGCCGCCATACCTCCGATACCCGAGATATTTATATCGCTGTTAAGAAATACTTTCCTGTCTTTACATTTTGGAATTGAAATCCAAGATTTGAATAATCCCGATTTGGAAGACACTCCTGTTTTTATCGCATTTAATATGCCTTTGCTATCTCTATTTAAAAAAAATAAAAACGCCATCCATAACAGGGGTTCTTTTAGTGATTTTGGCGCTTATTCTCTTACTGAGGCAGAATCTGTTGCTGCTCCGATACAAGGAAGAGGGGCAAGGTGGTATGATGCAGACGGAGCAAATATCCCTTCGACTTCATATGGCGAGATGTTTGCGGTTATGCTCGCTCAGAAAGAATTAGACGATATAAGAAAAAGCGTAGTTGATTATATAGCAACCGTCTTGAAGAGTTATTTGGATGAAAAGGGCTTGCCTTTGACTCAGGAACATTACGACTATTATCTTAGACTGATTCTTTCCCGTTATATAGAAAAGTATCTCTACGGTAAATATTTGGAGCAGCTTATAAGAGTCACTGAAGACAGAGCCGGATATTCAAAAGAAAATCCGGCTCAAAATCCGCAGCTGACGATGAAATGGCTCCAATGGATTTTTAAGACGTTTAATTTTTCGAAGACAAGAGCGGAAAAGTGGGTTAACGTAATAGAGACGCCGATAATGGTTTTGGGAGCTTGGGTTCCTTTGGTTCAAAAGATGTTTCTATTTTTACATTCAAAAGAAGACAGGGAAAGGCTGAAAGAAACTTTGTCTTTGCAAGACGGCATTAATTCCCATACAAGACAAGCCTTTAAGGCGGCGACAACCCAAATAAACTTCCCTGTTATAAAACAAATAGCAAGATTTAGCCTTGGAATACTGTCCGCTTTTGAAATAAATGCAAAGTTACATGCCGAATTTAATAACCCCGTACTGCGTTTTAAAAATATACTTTATGAAAAGCTGAAAGACGGCTACGTTGATTACAGAGATATTGAGCTTGAAGCAAGAGCCATTGACGGTTATTCCGAAGAGCAATTAAGGGAAATATTGACCGAAGAGGAGATAAATGTCCTGCGCGTTTTCCGAAGTGTTGAACTCCATGATTTGCCAGATAATACGCAAATAAGGCTTTTGCGTTTTTTGAAAAGGCCTATATTTGAACCATCGCTCAAAATTTATATGTCTTTTCAAACTCCGCAGGCAGAGCCTGAAATTAATAAATCATCCCGTTTTAAAACCGTTATTGAAGCCGCTGACAGGGCGATAGATTATTTCTACGCTGCGGGCAATTATGTCTCGGATAAATACGGCGCTAAATATAAACCTTTTTTCTCTAAATACGCTCCGAAAGGCGCGTTAATAATAATCGGCTTGCTTTTAATTGTAAATCTGTGCGCGTGCGGCATCGTTAAGACAAGCATTTCCAATAATGAGCAGACGCAGTCAGGCTCGCAAATAGAAGGGAGTATTGACGATCCTGCAACTCAATCTTTAAAAACTTATTTCAGCAAGTCCGTACTTTACGGTTTAATTGACGTAATGGGCGTGGGAAATAACAGCGAGACTATCGACGCGGCGATAAACGCTTCCGTTGAGATGACTTTGAAAAAAGAAAATCAGGATCTCATTAAATCCGCTTATGAAAAGCTTAAGAAGGCGGGCATAATTTTTAATAATGAATGTACTGTTTTGCTGATAAGCGGCGCCGAATACGAATCTTCTTTTGCCATAGGCGTGGAACGGGTCATAGCCATATCTGCGTTAAATATTGACGGGAAATCCGACGAAGAAAAAATAGACGTACTCGCATTGAAAATAGCTCACGAACATATGCATGTGGACAATGCTTTGGATAAACCCCAAATAAGCTCTTTTGAGGACGAACAGCTTGCATATTTCAACGAATATAAAGCGACAAAAGCTCTGGGGAGCGGCGTTTTGCCCGACAATATCAAAAATCCCGAAGAATATTTGCACATATCGCAAGCCATGGGCATATTGGACAAAGAAGCAGAATTTTTGAATGAACAGTTAGGCAAATATTTTTCAGCTGATCCTAAGTTGAAATATTATATGCTCATGACGGCTTCAATTGATCCTGCTTTGGAAAAAGGGCAGGTAGGAATAATTATTTACGATGCGAAACAGCCGGAAAAAGAGAGAAAATTTTCTCTTGTCAGAGTAGATGCCGTCAAAGAAAAAATTTATGAAATATATATGGTCGACGCTAAAGATATGCCGCCTTTGTTGGAGATTCCAAAAAATGCCGCGCAAGCCGATAAAAAAGGATTATACGGCATAAAAAGAGCTTTGTATATAGCTTATAAAGAAGCCGCGCACGCAATGCTTCCCGGTTTTGTCGCGAAGCATTACGGCAGCGATGCGCGAAGGTACAACGAAGATGAGAAACTGACAAGAGAATATAAAATAAGAGTTATCGGAGATATACTGATAAAAACAATGTCTCTTGCCGGGGCGGTTTTGGGAATGGCTATTCCGATATGGGTTTTTGCGGCTCCGTTTTTTGCAGCGTTTTTTGCGGCGCCGGCCGCAGCGTTTTTTATGAACATTTTAACTCATGCGGTTTTTAATTATGCGATTGGAAAGATGAATAATCGCCGCGCAAGTCCGAAAGCGGACGCAAATGCAGCTACAACAAAAACCGTCGGAGAAACAAAGGCAGGATATCCTGTCAAAGTCTATTCTTCAGACAAAGAAAGCGGCGAATCCGAAGCAATATCTCCAAAAAACGCAGGCGAACCTGCCGAATCTTCCGCCGACGTACGGTTTTCCGCCCCGTATCCAGTTAATAAATTTATTGCGGAAAAGTTAAGCTTATACTTTTTAGGCGCGGACGCGGCGGTTTATCCGGGAGAAATAGCTATTGAAGAAGAAATTTTGATAGACGGGCTGGACTACGCCAAACTGCAAAAACTGTTTGAAATCGCGCAAAGACATCATGCCGGACAAAACAGAAAAAACGGCCAGCCGTATATCGCTCATCTGTTATACGTCGCATTGCTGCTGATTGATTTCGGCATCAGAGAGCTTGAGCTTATCGCCGCGTCCGTATTGCACGATTCTCTTGAAGATTCCATATTTTATTATGAAAGCTATGATCCAAATTTCGCCGGGCTTGACGCGCGGGAGACAAGAGAAAAATCCAAAAGAGATTTTACGGAAGAAAAAATACTTTTGGTAAAAGAAGATATTGCAAATTCTTTGCGCGAGAGCGGGTTTTCGGAAGAATCCGTTCTTAAAATTATGAAATATGTCGAAGCTATGACCAAAAGAGCAAAAGAAAACATAACGACTTCTTATTTCCCGCGCTTAATTGAAGCTGGAGAAAATGCCGTTATATTAAAACTTGCCGACAGAATCGCAAATACGGCGGAGATAAATGAAAAGGCTTTAAGATACATGTTCGGAAGAGGAAACGAAAAGAAAGGCACCATAGAATTGTTTATAGAGACGCATCTTGAAACGGGGAGTACTTTCCTTGAAAGTTCTTCAAACGAATATGTAAAGATTTCGTTTAAGATAGCGCTGCTAAAAAGCATATTAAATAATTACGAGAATATGAAAGAAAGCGGTTTTATACACAATATCAGGCAAACAGTGTTGAGGATAGATCCGTCGCTTGAAATAGGAAATGAATTTAAAGAGGCGCAAGACATTTTGCGCAAAGCGATAAGCATTGAAGAAGAAAGGCTTGCCAGTTTAGAAACTCCCGATACGTCAAAGATTTTTAAAAATAAGATTCTGACGGCTGCGGGAAAATCATCTTTGGATGCGGTAAGACCCGATACTGCCGCAGGACAGTCTCAAAAAATAGCGGTTAAAGCGCTTCCTTCAAAAATGCGTCTTGAATCTTTGGGAAGTGAGAAAATAGAAGAGAGCCTTGTTATAACACAAGACGAAGCGCAAGCTAAACTTTTGGCAACACATGGGTTCAAAACCGCATTGGCGGCGGTGTCCGGGGAAAAACCGGAATTCTCTCAGGGCTGGAGAAAGGTAAAAATTATTTTTAATACCTTAGACGGTAAAAATATAAGAACTTACTGGAAAACCGAAAACGGGATTTTAAAAATAGCGTTTTATTCCAAGCGCGGCGCAGTAAATGCCGAATACGCCCTAGAAAATTTGCAGGATATTGTTTTTGAAGGCATTAAAGACGACGCTTTTAAAAATATCAGACAAATAATAGTTGTGGAAAGCGCCGGGATTTCTCCTGAAAGCGTAGTCAATATAATGAAGAACCAATTTACTGATTTATCCGGAATGAAAATAAAAGAAGCCGTTTTGGATATTTCTCAAAGGGACGCAATAAGAAATTTTAAAAATATGTGCGTGACGGAGTTTAAGATAAATGATATAGGCATTTTTCTTATAAATGAATATCAGGCAAAACGGTATTTCGCTGAAATCGCGGCTATGCGCAAAAACGGAATAAAATTTATAATAAAGCGGGAAGTTTCTCAGGCTGATATTTTCGAACTTGACGGGGCAATGATAGACGCCGTATCTATAACCGAATACGATAAAGCTCTGAAACTGCTTGAGGAACTCGTCAAATTAAAAGCAAATATATCCGACGGATATAATTTGAGAATAACGGTTGCGTTTAACTCGGACATACTGGGCAAATTCAATTTTGACATTTGGAAAAGATACGGTATAATTCCGTCGGCGCAATATGCGCGGTCTTTAAATTATACAATGCGCCGCGAAGTAATTTTTGACAATAACGCGCAGGCAGCCGATATTGCAAATATTCTCGCAGATGACAATATTACGGCTTTTGCCGTTACGGACACAATTGCTCTTTCCGATATAAAAGAGCAGCGGCGCAATATGAGCAGCGAAAAACAACGCTACAACAAAGGTTACCGCGCCTCGTTAAACGGCAGATTTGATTATACTATGGCGGATGTTTCACAAGTTTACGGGCTGATAAGCTCCGATTTGACGCAGTTCGGCAATATAAGAGAGACGATAATAGACTTTTTAAACAGGGCGGATTCTTTTAGCCCGGATTCAAAATCATATATAGACTACCTTTTAAACAAAGGACGGTACGCAGAAATTGCCGGATTTGTAAGAGGCGCGGCGATGAACTCCGTAAAAAACGAAATCGCAGGGATTTTAAAAACGGACGGCATAAATATAGATATTGACGAACTGCAAAAAGACGATATGTTTATGAAATCTTTTCTAGATTTGGCTCTGAAACTGAAAATGCAGGGCGCGGATTTAAAACAATTATATTTTGGCGGGAAATCTTTTGAAAGTATATCCGTAAACGCCGGAGACTATATCAGAGACATTTCTTTGCAGTTAAACGTCTATATAGAAAAAGATATAAGAGATGATGAATTTTCAGTCGCGCCTTTGGAAGCCGGCAAGTTAGGAGAAGCGGAAGAAATATTTGGAAAATTTATCGTTGTTTTAGGCGAAAAATTCAGAAAATATGACATCCCTGAAGAAATAATAATATCGTTAAACGCCGCAAGAGCAATATTGAGCGCCGCCTAAAATTTAACTGCCTTTGCCAATTGAGTGTCTCTAAAAACCCTAACGCCCGTCCGAGCCTGCGTCTTTTGCGGCAATTACGAGCATTATAGGTTTTTAGAGACACCCAATTAACATCTCTGCATTACAGTCATATTATTTTTGATATGCGCTAAAGTACCGCTGAAATATTCCGAAAGTATATTGTCAACGGGCTGAGGTAGAAAAAAGCGGACTTTATATCCTATTTTCTCGGAGAGTATTTTATTTTCGACGACAATCGTCCACAGCTGATTTGTCGGTTCGTTTGATATTTTAATTTTTTGAAACGCGGGAAATTTAGTATAATATCGCGGATTTATACTATATTATTACAGGAAACTAAAAAATGAAAATATGCGTTAAGGTTCCCGCCACTACGGCAAATCTTGGTCCGGGTTTTGACGTTTTCGGGGCGGCTTTAAATCTTTACAACGAATTCTGCGCCGAAACCGTTGACGGCGCAAAAGGCGGGATTTTTACGTTAAAAGGCGAAGGGCGTAAATCTCTGCCGAAAAACGAAAAAAATCTTGTCTGGCAAGCGATGAAAGAGACGTTCAAAGTTTTAGGCGAAACAAAATACAGTTTAAAAAATTTAAATATCGGCATAAATACCGCAATACCTTTAAGCGGAGGGCTTGGTTCGTCTGCGTCTGCGATTGTGGGCGCAATATCGCTTGCAAACGCTCTTTGCGGCGATAAATTAAACAAATCCAAAATTGCCGAACTTGCGATAAAAATTGAAGGGCATCCCGACAATGTCGTCCCTGCGATTTTCGGCGGGCTTTGTATATGCGTAAAAAATGACGAAAAAAATTCTCTTCCTAAATATTCTCACGGAGAGATTTTACATTTGCCGATTCCTAAATTTAAAATCGTTTTATGCGTCCCGTCTTTTGAGCTGCGCACAAAACGCTCAAGGCAAATCCTCCCCAAAAACGTTGATTTAGACGACGCGGTTTTTAACTCTTCAAGGGTAGCCGTTCTCACTGCGGCGTTTTGTTTTGGCGATTATTCTCTTTTAGAAAAAGGTATGCAGGACAAAATTCATCAGCCCTACAGAGGCAAAATGATACCCGCTATGGACGAAGTTATACGCGCCGCTTTAAACGCTGGAGCTTACGGCTCTTATCTTTCAGGTTCTGGTCCAGCTATCGCGGCGTTTTGCGAGAATAAAAAGGCTGACGAAGTCCGCAAAGCTATGATAAAAGTTTGGAAAAAAGAAAGCGTTTCCGTAAAATCTTTTATTTTAGATTTTGACAAAAAAGGCGCGGCGGTAATACGTCAGTGACAGCAAAATATATCTGAAAATATAAACTGTTTATCATCATACCCGAATGTCTAAACCTATTTTGTTTTAAAAACTGCTTTTGCCGCAGCTCTAAAATTCCTTAAGGGCGTCTTGCAAAAACTGTCGTTTTGTTTTTGTTGTTGCGTCTATACATCCGCCGTTGCCCAGCCGCTTAACTTCCTAGCTGCCTAGCTGCTTCTTTGAGGAGCATTTGCGGCGGTATTTCTTTTTTTGTAGAATAGAAAAACGTTTTTAATAAACTTTGGAGGCGCAAAAGATGGCTCTTGTCGTAATGAAGTTCGGCGGGTCTTCCGTCGCAGACGCGGACAAAATGAAACTTGTCGCAAGTAAAATTACAGCAAAAAAAAATCTGGGAAATAAAATTGTCGCCGTAGTTTCTGCGCCCGGAGACACTACCGACGATTTGCTTGAAATGGCGGACAAAATAACTTCAAACCCGCCCGCAAGAGAAATGGATATGCTGCTTGCCACAGGAGAGATGGTTTCTATATCTCTTCTTTCGATGGCTATAGACGCTTTGAACGAAAAAGTTATTTCTTTGACGGGACCTCAAGCAGGGATTTTGGCGGATTTAGACCACACAAGATCGCGTATTAAAAAAATCAATCCTAAGAAAATAAAAGATTTGCTTGCGCAAAACAATATCGTAATAGTAGCCGGGTTTCAGGCGCTTAACCGAAAAGGCGATTTTACTACGCTTGGGCGCGGCGGGTCAGACTTGACGGCGGTGGCTTTGGCGGCGGCTTTGGACGCGGACTTTTGCGAGATATATTCAGACGTTGACGGCGTGTTTACAACAGACCCGCGCCTTGTTAAAGAAGCGCGGAAAATAGATTACATATCATATGACGAAATGCTTGAAATGGCGGGGTCGGGCGCGCAGGTGCTGCAGGCAAGAAGCGTTGAAGTGGCAAAGAAGTTCGGCGTTACAATCCATTCCCGCAGCACTTTTAGCGATAAAGAGGGAACGTATATAATAAGCGAAGAAAAAATAAGGAGACAAAAGATGGAAGAGCTTTTGGTTTCGGGCGTGACGTTTGATAAAAATCAGGTGAAATTTACGATAATAGATTTGCCGGATATCCCCGGTATTGCGGCAAATATTTTCGGCGCGCTTGCAAAAATCGGCGTAAACGTAGATATGATAATACAGTCGGCGGCGGTTGACAAAAAAAACGACATCTCTTTTACGGTAAGTAAAAACGATATGAAAAAAACCCAGCTTGAGCTTGACAAAATATCTCCTTCATTTGAATCTGCGCGCGTAGTTTGCGACGAACACGTGGCGAAAGTTTCGGTAGTGGGAATAGGCATGAGAAGCAACCCGGGAGTTGCCGCGCAAATGTTTGCTCTGCTTTCAAAAAAAGGCATAAACATAGAGATGATATCAACCAGCGAAATAAAAATTTCTTGTATTGTAGACAAAACGGATATGGCTAGAGCGGTTGAAGAGCTGCATAAAGGTTTTAAGCTGGGAAAGAAATAAAAACCCCCGAAATTTTTTAACGCGACGCCGCGCAGGATAAAACGCATTTCCATAGACGCGGCGTTTTTTTTATTAAAGGGCGTCTCTAACGACAGCAAAAAACGCAGCTAGGCAGCTGGGAAGTTAGGAAACAGCAACGGCGGCGGCAAAGGCGAACTACAAATACCCCGTCGGCGTTCCGCCGCCGCCTCTTTTGCAAAAGGGGAATTAACGGCTTATTCTGGAATTGTTAAGCGCGGGAACGACAGATGCTGAAACAAGTTCAGCATGACGGGCGGAAGACAACGGCGCAAACGACAGCAAAGAATGCAGTTAGGGTTTTTAGAGACACCCTAGAGGGTGTCTCTAAAAACCCTAAAGTGAATTTCAATACGGGATTTAACTCTGGCGGCAAATAAAATGCTTTTATCTTTGCCGTTTTTTGTTTTAAATCTTAAACAACAAGAGGCTACTATGAAAAAAATATACGTTTTTGACACCACGTTAAGAGACGGCTCGCAAGGCGCAGGGATGTCTTTTAGCGTAGACGATAAAATAAAAATAGCAAAGGCTTTAGACGCGTTTGGCGTATCTTATATTGAAGGCGGCTGGCCCGGCTCTAACCCGAAAGACGAACTTTTCTTTGCAAAATTTAAAAAACTCAAAGTTAATCTCAAAAATGCAAAACTTACGGCTTTCGGCTCTACGCGCAGAAAAGGCGTAAAAGCCTCTGAAGACGCTACTTTAAAAGCTATAGTTTCAAGCGCGACGCAAGCCGCCTGTATTTTTGGCAAAAGCTGGGACTTGCACGTTAAATACGCACTTAAAACTTCTAACGAAGAAAACTTGCAAATGATTTACGAAAGCGTCTCTTTTTTAAAATCAAAGAAAATTGAGACGATTTTTGACGCCGAACATTTTTTTGACGGATATAAAAACAATCCCTCTTACGCTTTAGCCTGCGTTAAAGCCGCGGCGCAAGCAGGCGCGGACTTTATTTGTCTTTGCGAAACTAACGGCGGAGCTTTGCCTTCAGACATTCAAAAGGCTGTAAGCGAAACAATAAAAGAGTTCCCTAAAATGAAATTCGGCATTCATGCGCACAACGATTCTGGCTGCGCCGTAGCAAACTCTATAGTTGCTGTTGAAGAAGGCTGCGTTATGGCGCAAGGAACTATAAACGGGTTTGGCGAACGCTGCGGAAACGCAAATCTCTGTTCAATAATTCCGTCTTTACAATTAAAGAGAGGGTTCAATTGCGTTCCTCAAAAAAATCTGCGGCGGTTGACGGAACTTTCGCGCTACGTAGACGAAATAGCAAATCTTACGCCTAACGATTCAAAACCATATGTAGGCAGAAACGCTTTTGCTCATAAAGCGGGAGTTCATGTTTCGGCTATAGAAAGAAGTTCCGAGACATATGAACATATAGATCCTTGCGTTGTGGGAAATGAAAGACGCATTTTAGTAAGCGATTTATCGGGCAAAAGCAATGTTTTATCTAAGGCAAACGAGCTTGATATAGACATTAAAGACAAGCCTGAAAAACTTAAAACCGTTATAGAAACCGTAAAAAATATGGAAAATCAAGGCTATCAATACGAAAACGCGGACGCTTCGTTTTTTCTTCTCACTAAAAAAGCGTTAGAAACTATTAAGCCGTTTTTTACTTTAAAAAGTTATCGCGTGGCGGTAGAAAAAAACACGTCTACGGGAAATATCGTTTCTGAAGCTACGGTAAAACTTGACGTTAGAGGCAAAGAAGAACATACTGTAGCCGAAGGCGACGGACCCGTCAACGCGCTTGACCGCTGTTTAAGAAAAGCGCTCATAAAGTATTATCCTGCCATAAAGGAAATGGCTCTTACTGATTTTAAAGTAAGAGTTGTCAACAGCGACGCAAATACCGCAGCTAAAGTTAGAGTTCTTATAGAATCTGCGGACTCGTCAAAAGTTTGGGGCACAATCGGAGTAAACGAAAACATAATAGACGCCTCTTGGCAAGCGCTTTCGGACTCTGTCGAATATAAGCTTGTAAAGGACAAAAGCGAAAAACGCGGCTAAGCGGCTGGGCAAAGAATGCGGCTAAGCGGCTAGGAAGTTAGGCAGCTAAGCGACGACCGAAACGGCAAAGGGCAAAGAATGAAAATAGCGTTGGCGCAAATGCGCGTTAAACAAGGGCGCGTTGAAGATAATTTTAAGAAATTAGCTCTGCTTGCAAAAGAAGCTAAAAAATTGGGCGCGGATTTAGCGGCTTTCCCTGAAATGTGTTTGTCGGGCTATTTAATGGGCGACAGCTGGACGCAGGAAGAGTTTGTCTGCGAGCTGTTGTCGTATAACGACAAAATTTGCGATTTGTCAAAAGAGACGGGCATAATTATAGTCTACGGGAATATAGCCGCAGACGAAAGTTTTGCGGGCAATCCCTCCGCCGCTTGCAAAGACGCGTTTGCCAAAGGCAAAAACGAAGACGGACGCTCCAAAAAATATAATGCGGTTTATCTCGTTCAAAACGGCAAAACTCATATAAGAAAAAAATCTCTGCTCCCAAACTACAGAATGTTTGACGATAAAAGATATTTTTCCGCAGGAACGCAGGAAGACTGCCAAACGGTAATCCTTGAAAACGGGGAAAAAATAGGTTTGGAAGTTTGCGAAGATTTATGGCATGCGGATTATGCTTTTAATCCTACGCAAAAATTGACACCCCAAGGCGCAGACTTTATTATAAACGTTTCCTCTTCGCCGTTTTCCGTAGGGAAATCAAAAGCGCGCGACAATAGAATAAAAGAATTAAAAAATTTGCTGGGAGAAAATTTTGTCCCTTTTTATTATGTCAACTGCGTAGGCGCCCAAAACAACGGCAAATCTATAGTAACTTTTGACGGCGATTCAAGGATTTACAATAGAAACGGCGACAGGCAATGCGCAAATTATGCGAAAATTTACAGCGTTCAAACAAATAAAAACGGCGAAATAAAATTTGAAACCTCAAGTGCGCTAGAATTAGCTCCGTATCAGGAAGGATTAATTGTTGCGCAAAACAGCTCAAACGCCGTTTTTGACGCGCAAGAAAACTCAAATTGTAAGGTCAATTATAATTTTAAGAGTTTGACAGGCGCAGAACAAAAATTTTTAGCCATACAAGAAGCCTACAAATCTATGGACGAACTTTTCGGCGATCAGAAATACGTTTTTGGTTTGTCGGGCGGAATAGATTCGGCGTTAAACTTGGTTTTATGTTCTTTGGCTTTAGGAAAAGAAAAAATTTTGGCTTATAATTTGCCGTCGCGTTACAATTGCGCCGCCACAAAACAAGCCGCGTCAAAGTTGTGTTCAAACTTGGGTATAGGCTTAAACATTATTCCCATAGACAATATTGCAGACGCCTTTATTAATGCGCTTGGAGAAATAAATTCTATTACGCGCGAAAACCTGCAGGCTAGAATAAGAACAGTAATTTTGATGGCTCAAACTTCGCAGCATAACGCCGTTTTAATCAATAATACAAACAAAGTAGAGCTGGCTTTAGGATACGGAACGCTTTACGGCGACTTGGCGGGCGCGTGGTGTCCTATAGGAGATTTGCTAAAAACTGAAATTTGGGAGCTTTCGCGCTATGTCAATAAAATGTTTGGCAAAATTATACCCGAAGAATTGATACCCGACGAAAATTTGCAATTTGACAAAAATCAAATACGTCCTTCCGCCGAACTCAAAGAAAATCAAACGGATCCTATGATATGGGGTTTTGACGATTGGCTTTTAGAACAGTTTATGGACTATAACAAAAAAACTCCTGAAAAAATTTTACGTTTATATAAAGACGGCGCTTTAAAAGAGCTTTGCGCAAAATATAATTTAGACGGCGCGGAAAAATTTATAGCTCATCTGCAATGGTTTTTTGAAAAATTGTACTCAAACGTTTTCAAACGCATTCAAGCTCCGCCCGTTTTAGTATTGTCAAAATCAGCCTTTGGCGGAGATTACCGCGAAAGCCAATATAAATACGAGCCTTCGCAAAACTATTTAAAATTAAAAGAAGAAATTTTAAAGGGATAAAAGAACAGACAATATCAAAATTTTTACGCTAAGAGGAAAAATGTTAGACGCCGTAGTTTTTATAGGGAGGTTTCAGCCTCCGAATTTAGCGCATATAGAAATACTAAAAAAAGCTCAAACGCTTGCTAAAAAAGTAATTGTTTTAGCGGGTTCGGCAAACAGAGAACGCAGCTTTTTAAATCCTTGGACTGCCGCCGAACGCATAGAAATGATAAAAAGCGTTAAAGAATTAGACCACAATAAAATTGTTATAGCGCCTCTTTCAGACAGCAATAACGATTTTGCGTGGTGGCTTGATTTAGTAAAGAAAACTGTAAAAGAAACCGCGCAAGAAGCCTGCAAAATAGGCGTAATAGGCTGTAAAAAAGATAAATCCAGCTATTATTTAGACTATTTTCCGCAGTGGCAATTTATAGAAATTCCAAATTTATCGGGCGGTATTTCGTCCACGCAAATCAGAGAGGAATTGTTTAAAACATTATTTGAAACTTCGGCTCAAGATCCGTTTCAAAATAAAATAGCGGGCGTCTGCCAAGAAGTAGAGCGCTGGCTTAAAAATTGGTTTAAAAATAATAGAACAATTTATGAGAATTTAAAAATGCCTGCCGAAAAATAGCAGCGCAGTTCGTTCGTTTGAAAAACAAGCGGAAAGATTTTGTATAATATGAAAATATTTTCTAAAAAATAAAATCTCAATAAAGTTCTAAACGGAGTTTAAAAATGAGAAGCGACCAAATAAAAAAAGGCGCGGTGCGCGCGCCTAACCGCTGTTTGCTCTATTCTACAGGGATAAGCCCAAAAGATTTAAATAAACCTTTTATCGGCATAGCGTCTTCTTTTACAGATTTAGTTCCCGGTCACGTTTCTATGCGCGATTTGGAAAGGTATATTGAAAGAGGCATAGCCGCAGGCGGCGGCGTTCCTTTTATTTTCGGCGCGCCGGCAGTGTGCGACGGCATAGCTATGGGACATAGCGGCATGCATTATTCGCTGGGGTCTAGGGAAATTATAGCAGACCTTGTTGAAACGGTGGCAAACGCGCATATGCTTGACGGTCTTGTTTTGCTTTCAAACTGCGACAAAGTGACGCCCGGCATGCTTATGGCTGCCGCGCGCGTAAATATTCCGTCTATAGTTGTAACGGCGGGCGCAATGTTAAGCGGTATGTATGAGCATAAAAAACGTTCTATGGTAAGAGACACTTTCGAAGCGGTCGGGCAGTTTCAAGCGGGAAAAATAAGCGAAAAACAGCTTGAAGAATTAGAGATGGCGGCTTGTCCCGGCGCGGGGTCTTGTCAAGGGATGTATACCGCAAACACTATGGCTTGTTTAACCGAAACGCTTGGAATGTCTTTGTCCGGCTGCGCGTCGGCTTTAGCGGTGAGCGCAAAGAAAAAAAGAATAGCATATGAGTCGGGCATAAGAGTATGCGAACTTGTAAAAGAAAATATAAAGCCGCGCGACATTTTAACTTTTGACGCTTTTAAAAACGCTATTGTTATGGATATGTCTTTGGGCGGCTCTACAAATACCGTTTTACATTTGCCCGCAATAGCAAACGAAGCGGGAATAAAACTTTCGCTTGATTTGTTTGACGAAATTTCTAAAAAAACGCCGCAAATTTGCTGTTTAGAACCTGCGGGCGACCACTATATTGAAGATTTAGACAATGCGGGCGGAATTCCTGCGGTATTAAACGCGGTTAAAGATAAACTTCTTTCATCAAAAACTGTAGACGGGGCTGACATAAAAGATATAGCGGTTTCTGCAAAAATTTTAGACGACGACGTTATCAGAGTTAAAAATCCGTATAAAAACGAGGGCGGCATAGCGATTTTAAAAGGCAATATCGCGCCTAACGGAAGCGTGGTAAAACAAGCGGCGGTAAGCGAAAAAATGAAAGCGTTTTCCGGCAGAGCCAGAGTTTTTAATTCAGAAGACGACGCCATGAAAGCTATACTTGACAAAAACATAGTTTCCGGCGACGTAGTAGTTATAAGGTATGAAGGTCCCGCAGGCGGTCCGGGTATGCGCGAAATGTTAAGTCCTACAAGCGCGCTGACGGGCATGGGTTTAACAGACAGCGTCGCTCTTCTTACAGACGGCAGATTTTCAGGCGGAACGCGGGGACCGTGCATAGGGCATATTTCGCCCGAAGCCGCAAGCGGCGGCGCCATAGCGGCGATTAAAGAAGGCGACGTTATTGAAATTAATATTCCGCAAAGAACGCTGAACGTTAAACTGACGGACGAAGAAATAAAAGAAAGACTTTCGCAGGCTGTTAAGCCCGAACCAAAAATTAAAACGGGCTATATGGCAAGATACGCAAAGCTGGTGCGTTCCGCAGACACCGGCGCGGTGTTAACTGCAGATTTTTAAACGGTAAATTTGGGGAAAGAAGAATTTATCGGGTTTTTTGAGACGTTTAATTGACGGGTAAAGAGAGGCGTATTAAAATGAAAAAGTTTCTTGTCGTATTATTTGTTTTAGCGTCGGCGTATTCTTTTTCAAACGCGAAAACGTCAGAATTCAAAAAATCATATGACATAATAGCAAAACAGCAAATGGCAATGCTGCAAGATTTAAAAAATTCAATCAAAAATTCATCGTCTGAAGAAAAAGCGATTTCTCTGAAAATGTTGAAAGACGCGCAGAAAGAACTGTCCGCTTTATTTGACGCAGAAGTAAAAAAATTGGACGATATGTCTGCCGAAGAAAAAATAGAATACGAAAAACTTATTAAAAATATAGCGAATTTTTACAACGAAACGATTAAAGAATTGGAATCGGAATTAAACTTAAAGTAAGCGGTTTTAAATCTAAAAAGGAGGAACAAACATTATGTCTCAAAAATTAAGCGGCGCGCAAATTCTTGTTGAAAGTCTACTCAAGGAAAAAGTAGAAGTAGTGTTTGGTCTTCCGGGCGGGCAGGCTTTGCCGATATTTGACGCGATACACGGGTCAAAATTAAATTTTATTTTGACAAGGCACGAACAAGCCGCGTCTCACATGGCAGACGGCTATGCGCGTTCCACAGGCAGAGTGGGCGTTTGTATTGCTACTTCTGGTCCCGGAGCCACAAATCTTGTCACAGGTCTTGCCACAGCTCATATGGACTCCGTTCCGATGGTAGCTTTTACAGGGCAGGTTTCAACTTCTGTTATCGGGCAAGACGCTTTTCAAGAAGCCGATATTACGGGCATTACGCGCCCGATAACAAAACACAATTTTTTAGTTAAAGACGTTAAAGATTTAGCCCGCGCAATAAAAGAAGCTTTTTATATAGCTTCTACAGGACGTCCGGGACCGGTTTTAGTGGATATTCCCGTAGACGTTCAGCGCGCTTTTACCGAATTTAAATATCCCGACAAAGCAAGCATCCGCTCTTATAAACCCACTTTTCAAGGACATACAGGGCAAATTAAAAGAGCGGCGGAAATTATCAATAAAAGCGAAAAACCTGTGCTATATATAGGCACAGGGGTGGTCGTTTCAGGCGCGCAAGACGAAATTTTTGAAATTTCGCAAAAAGCGCAAATTCCTGTTACAAACACATTGCTTGCCGTAGGCGCGTATCCTTTCGGCGCAGAACTTAGTTTGGGGATGCTCGGTATGCACGGCGCGTTTTGCGCCAATAGAGCTATGCAGGCGGCGGACGTTATAATAGCCGTAGGCGCGCGTTTTGACGACCGCTGCACAGGCAAAGTCTGCGATTTTGCAAGAAGCGCAAAAATTATACATATTGATATTGACCCGACTTCAATAGCTAAAATTGTAGAAACTGATTTGCCCGTTGTGGGCGACGCAAAAGCCGTTCTACAAGAGCTTTCGCCGCTTATTCAAAATAAAAAAAGAACGGACTGGCTTAAAACCATAGCGGCTTGGAAAACAGAACACAGCTTTAATTACAATAGAGACGACGGGAAACTTCATCCGCAGCATATTATTGAAACCGTCTCAAATTTGACAAAAGGCGAAGCTATCGTCGCAACAGAAGTAGGGCAGCATCAAATGTGGGCGGCTCAATATTATAAAGCAAAATATCCGCGCTTATTTTTAAGTTCGGGCGGTTTAGGCACTATGGGGTTTGGATACCCCGCGGGCATAGGAGCAAAATTTGGCAACCCCGACAAAGAAGTTATTGTTATCGCAGGCGACGGCTCTTTTCAAATGAATATGCAGGAAATGGCTGTGGCGGTATTAAACCAAGTAAATGTTAAAGTCGTTATAATCAACAATCAATACTTAGGAAACGTCCGCCAATGGCAAGAAATGTTTTACGGGAAAAGATATTCGCACACCTGTCTTGCAAGACGTAAAAATTGTCCGCCGCTTTGCAATACGCCAAACAGAAATTCCTGCCCTGTTTATATACCCGATTTTGTAAAATGGGCTGAAAGTTATGGAGTTTTGGGCATAAGAGTTACAACAAAAGAAGAGGTAGAACCTGCGGTTAAAAAAATGCTTGAAGCAAAAAGTTCCGTAGTTGTAGACTTTTGGGCGGAAATAGAAGAAAATATTTTCCCGATGGTTCCAGCAGGCGCGTCGCTTGACGATATTATCACAAGAATGGACGGTTGAAAACCGCTTAAAATGATTAAAATTTTTATTGCGTCGGCAAATTTAATACTTTTATCGGCTTTTGCTTTTTGCGAAACTGTCCCTAAAAACGCTTACGACGGCGTTGAAAATAAAGTTAAAAAATTTTACGGCGAACTTTTTCTTATGCCCAGCCAAACGGAAGCGCTGGATATTTTGACCGCTAAACTAAAAGAAAAACAAAAAAGTTTAAAAAGCAAAATCGCGCTGTCTAAAACGCAAAAAACGTCGGCTATTTACAAAAAAGATTTTGCAAAGGCAAAAGAAGAAACGCTTAAAATTTCATCTTACGAAACGGAAATAGAAACCGCTAGAATAGAATATATGAAATCTCTTACTATAATATTAAACGATGAAGAATACGATAGATTAAACGAAATGTTGATTAACGCAGCCTCTGAAAAACAAAAAACGAAAAAGAATAGATGAGATAAAAAGCGGCTAAGAAGTTGGGCAACGGCTGAAAAGGCAAATACAACGACGCAAAGACAAAAACGGAAAAATACCCCGTCAGCGCAGACGATGTCTGCGCTGCCACCCTTTTTGCAAAAAGGGGAATTAACGGCAAAGACAGCGGTTGGGATAAAAACGAAACTATAAAATAGCGTAGGTATACGGGGTTCGTTGTCTGTCATACAAAACTGACGCGAACGTGTCACCCAAAACTGACGCAAAGCGTCACCCAAAACTGACGCGAATGCGTCACCCAAAACTGACGCGAACGCGTCACC
>JAISLV010000049.1 GCA_031277075.1 Endomicrobium sp.
AAAGTTGTCGCGGCGGCTTTAAAAAAGATTTTTGTGAAACAAAAAAGAGATATTTCTCAAAAAGGGCGCGCTACGCAAAAAGACGTTGAAACAAGCCTTATAGAACAATTTTATTACCCTAAATACGGTCCAGGACATTTTTGGGAAGCGACAGCAGAAATTGTCAAGGAAAAAGGCGCGGCTATCGTATTAAATCAAACTGTTTTTAAAATAGAAACTTTAGAAAACAAAATCACGGCGGTTTACGCAAAAGACGCCGGCGGCAAAGAAATAAAATATGAAGGGAGTTATTTTTTTTCTTCTATGCCCGTTAAAGATTTGATAACGGGTTTTGACAAAAAAGACGCTCAAATAGAGCAAATCGCGCAAGGGTTAAAGTATAGAGATTTTATTACCGCGGGGCTTTTGCTTAAAAAACTAGAAATTAAAAACGACACTCTTATAAAATCGTATAAAGAGCAAATCCCGGATTTGTGGATTTACATTCAAGAACGCGACGTCAAAATCGGGCGGCTGCAAGTATTTAACAATTGGAGCCCCTATCTTGCGAACGATTACGAAAACACTGTTTGGCTTGGCTTAGAATATTTTTGCAATGAAGGCGACGATTTGTGGAATATGCCGGAAAAAGATTTTATAAATTTTGCAAGCGGCGAACTTGAAAAAATAGGAATAATAAAAAAAGAAAACATTTTGGACGCCTGCCGCGTTAAAGTTCCAAAAGCCTATCCCGCTTATTTTGGGACGTATAACAAATTTCATTTAATAAAGGAATTTACCGACAGATACTCAAACTTATTTTTAATAGGCAGAAACGGGCAGCATAAATACAATAATATGGATCATTCAATGCTTACGGCTATGGAAGCCGTAGACAATATAATAAACGGCGTTAAAACGAAATCAAACGTTTGGCAGGTTAACGCAGAAAAAGATTACCATGAAGAAAAAAAATGACGCTGAAGTTTCTCTTACGAACGCAGAAAACAATAGACAAACTGCAAATAAAATTTTTAACAATGAAAAAATAAAAATAGCGGTTTTTGTTTTTGTTCTGACAGCCGTTGTTTTTTTATTGTATGCTAAAGTTATAAATTTCGGTTACACCGAACTTGACGATTATAACAGCGTTGTAACCTGCGCGCCCGCTTACGAGCAGGAATATTCTCTGCTTAAAGCGTTTAAAGCAAACGTAATGTTTGACAAGTTCCCAAGCCCGTATTACCGCCCCGTAGTAGCCTGCGCTTTTATAATACAAAACAAAATAGCGGGGACGTCTTTAAAACTCGCCCATTTTTCAACCGTATTTTTACACGTTTTGTGCGTTCTTACGGTATTTTTCTTTTTAAGAAGAAACATTTTTAAAACTCAAACCGCGTTTTTGGCGGCTTTGCTTTTTGCGGTTTGTCCGGGAGCTATGTATGGCGCGGTTTGGATAACGGGCATACAAGAAAGCGCCGGGCTTCTTTTCTTTGTTCTTGCGCTCGCTTTTTTTATTGAATATTTAAAAAGCGGCGGACGGCAAAAACAGATTTTTCTTGCCGCGCATATATTTTGCATGCTTATATGTTTTTTTACAAAAGAGTCTGCGGTTTCTTATCCTTTTATTTTTCTGCTTTATTATTTTCTTTCAAAAAATCCGCAGCAAAAAATACAGATACATTGCTATATTCTTTGGATTGTTTCAATTGCGTTCTTTTTCTATATGAGAAGGCTTGCTGGAAATATCGGCGGCGTGCCGTTATTATTTCACATCAGCGCAGATAACGCCGTAATGATGTTTGACTATTATGCTACGCTTGTTTTCTTAAAAACTCCTTTTGCCGCAAAAGTAACTTTACAAAACTATATTTTAGGCTCAATAGGAATTATTCTTTGTTTTTATTTTGCGTTTTTTGAAGGGAAAAAGTTTAAATTTGATAAGATAAAGCTGTTTTATTTTCTGCTCCCTGTTCTTATAGCCGCTCCAAGCATTACCGCAGGCGACCGCTTTTGGTTTCAAGGAAACAGAATTTATCCAATGTGTTTTGGGTTTATCGTATTATTTTTTGTTTTTTTTGAACGTTTTATAGAAAGTAAAAAAACTAAAATTTTTGTTTTTTGTTTAATAGCCGCGTTTATGTCGGCTTGCTTTTATACGTCGTATATTAGAGCTGACGTTTTTAAAGACGGGCGTTCGTTTTTCGGCGAAATACTTAAAGAAGACCCGAAGCATGTTCAAGCGCGCAAATTTCACGCCTTATCGCATTTAAGAAATGGGAATATTCAATATGCAATAGAAGAGATGTATGCTTTAAATAAAAGCATAAATTTTTCTTTTGGCGAAACCAACTATTTTTTAGCTTTTTGGCTTCTCATATTTGAAAATTATAAAGAAGCGGCTGAAGTTTTTGATTTAATGATACAAAAAGAGCAGCTGATAAACGGACAGCCGTTTGTCGGAGCGATTGTGTCTAACCATCTGCTTGGAGAAAAAGAAAAAGCGCAGTATTATTTTGATTTGTTTGTAAAAGCGGCAGGTGTAACTCCTCAACAAGCCGAGCAATATCTCAACAGTTATTTTTCATATATGCTGGAAGAAAGAAAAAAATATTTAGCGGTCAATTGACCCGCTCAACGCCAAACGGATAAACAATGAACGAAAAATCTACTTTTACATTTTTATTTTTCAGGCAGCTTTTTAGAATAATGTT
>JAISLV010000106.1 GCA_031277075.1 Endomicrobium sp.
CAGCAATCATAGAAATTGCGGGGCAAGAGTATATAGCTAAACCAGCAATTGATATTAAAACGCAAAAACTTGTAAAAATGTTGTAACTTGAGTGGTCACCAAAGCGGGAAAGTCAGGTATTATTTTGGCGTCTCTAAAAACCTATATTTTTTAAGGTTTACACACAAACAAAATAACTTTTTCAAAAGCGGAAAATGCGTCCGACGAGCCGGTTTTTATCGCTATGTCGGCTTTCAAAACCGATTTCATATCGTTTTTTAATTTAGCTAGGCTGCGCTTTTTAAGATTGTCAAAAAATGCGCCCGCAAAATAATTGTGTATCCGCAAAGCCGACGCCGTTTCGCTTTCGCCCATACCGCGTTCCTCAAGCATGCTTTTTGCGTTGAGCATTTTTCTAATTGCAGAACTTATAGCTGAAAGTATTATAACGGGTTCTTCGCCTTCTGAAATCAGTTTTTCTAAAACGAACAAAGCCTTTTTTACGTCGCGGCTCTCTAAATGCGAAGAAAGAGCGTAGACGTTTGTCTCTTTGTCGTAGCCGCTTATAAGCTCTAAATCTTCCAAAGTTATATTTTTCTTATCTTTTCCGACAAATAAAGACAATTTTTCTATCTCCTGCGAAATGTTTAACAAACTCGTTCCGCTGTCGTCAAGTATGCGCGCGATTACGTCGTAAGAAACGTTCTTTCCTCTTTTTGCAAACTCTTTTTTTATGAAATCCCTCGTCTCGCTTTCATATTGTTTTCGGCAATCCGCAAAAACGCAAAACTTAGACGAGGAACAAGCCGAAATAAGCTCTTTTCTCTTTGCGACAGTTTCTTTTTTATACGCGCCGTTATAAATAAAAATAAGAGAAGAAGTTTCTATTGGATTAGAAACGTAGTCCGCAAACCTTTGGGCGTCGTCGGCTTTCATTTTGTTTGCCCCTTTTACTATTATTACTCTTCTCTCGCTTAAAAAAGGGAGCGTCTGCAAAGCGTTAAAAACGTCTTCCGACGACATTTCGCCCGCATAAAAAATTTCTTTATTTAAATCGTCTGCGGCAATCAGCTTTTCGGTTTTTTCAAGGCATAAATCAATAAGATAAGATTCTTCGCCCGCAAACATATAGACGGGCGAAACTTTTTTGGCGGATATAAGTTTGTCAAAATCTTGAATTTTTATTATGGTCATCTGGTTAAAAGACAAGCGTTATAGCGGAATTTTCTTTTCCGACGCGCTAGTTACAGAACCGAACCCTTTAATAGTTCTTTTGACGATATTTCTTGAGAGTTTTTCCCAAATAATATCTCTGGCTTCCTCTTCCGTCATACCTTCGCCCATTGAGCCTTTAGTGGCGTCCAAATATATTTGAATTCCTTCCAAATTAGGCTCTGTCCATAAAGTTACGTTGTTTCCCCTGTCAATAAACGAAACGCTGATTATTATCCACAGCTTGTATTGCTCTACGACCATATTTGCGTCGTAAGTTAAAGGCTGCAAAATATATTTTTTGATTTCAACCGACATAATTCCGTCAGCTTCGGCTTCTGTGTTCACAAGAGAAAGGCGACCGTCGCGCATTATTTCGTCCACGAGCGCGTTTAGGAATTTTGTCTCAAGCCCGAATTGATTTGTTTTGTTTATAAACGGTCTTACGTAAATATTTTTTATATGCTCGGGCAAAATCTGCGGAGCTGGGTCGTAGACCGCAGCGCAAGAGGCTAAAACAAAAACAGAAAATAATAAAAACAATTTTTTCATAGACGTTCCTTTTTGTCCGTCATTTTACAACAATTGTAACAATTCTTGCTTTGACGTATATGAACTTTATTATCCGCTTGTCCTTGAGCTGCGGCGATATTTTTTCGTCGGCTTGCGCGGCGTTTTTTACGTCTTCTTCCGAAGCGTCTGCGGAAACTATAATTTTTCCTCTAATTTTGCCGTTAATCTGCACGGGCAGTTCAACGTTGTCTTGTTTTATAAATTTTTCGTCGTAAGACGGCCAAGAGGCTGACGATACGAAACTTTTATTGCCCATTATTTCCCAAATTTCTTCGCATAAATGCGGCGTAAAAGGCGACATCAGCAAAATTACGGCTTTATACGCCTCTTTTGAAATTCCGCCGTCGTTTGAGTGAAATTTATACGAATACAAAGCGTTCACAAGCTCCATTACCGCAGAAATTGCCGTATTAAACTGAAACTCTTTTTCAATATCTGAACCGACTTTTTTTATTGTGTAATGAGTTATCCTAAGCAAATCGGCTTTATCTTTCTCAGAAGGCGTATTGTCGGACTTTGTATTTACCAAATCGTAAAGACGCCAAATTCTGTTGATAAATCTAAAACAGCCTTCAACGCCGTCCGAAGACCATTCAAGCTGTTTTTGCGGAGGCGCGGCAAACAAAATAAAAAGTCTTGCGGTGTCCGCGCCGTATTTTTCAATTATCTCGTCCGGGCTTACTATATTTCCGCGCGATTTAGACATTGCGCTTCCGCCCAAAGTGACCATCCCTTGCGTCAAAAGATTTATAAAAGGTTCGCCGTCTTTTACCATTCCCAAATCTCTCATAGCCTTATACCAAAAACGCGAATATATCAAATGCATACATGCATGCTCAATACCGCCGACATATTGGTCAACGGGCATCCAATAATTTACAATGTCGGAACTAAAAGGCGCGCCGTCGTTTTTTGCGTCGCAATATCTTGCGTAATACCAAGACGAATCTACGAAAGTGTCCATAGTGTCGGTTTCTCTTTGCGACGGCGCGCCGCATTTTGGACATTTTGCGTTTAAGAAATTTTTGCTGGTTTTAAGCGGCGACTCGCCCGAACCCGTAAACTCCGCGTCTTCTGGCAGTCTAACGGGCAAATCTTTCTCGGCGACGGGAACGCATCCGCAGTTTGGACAATGTATAAACGGTATAGGCGTTCCCCAATATCTTTGACGGGAAACAAGCCAGTCTTTCAATTTAAAGTTTATCGTTTTTTTGCCAAATCCGCGTTTCTCAACCCACCGGCTTACTATGTTAAAAGCGTCCGTTGTTTTTATTCCATTAAACTGCCGCGAATTTACTAAAACGCCTTCGTCTTCAAACGCTTTTTGGGCTACGGAAGAATTTTCCCCTTTAATCACTTCTATTATCTCAACGCCGTGTTTTTTTGCAAAATCATAATCTCTTTGGTCGTGCGCAGGAACAGCCATTATCGCGCCCGTTCCGTAACCCGTTAAGACGTAGTCTGCGGCAAAAATAGGAATTGTTTTTTCGTTGACGGGATTTACAGCAAAAACGCCTTCTAAACGGACGCCCGTTTTTTCTTTGCTCTGAGAACGTTCTATATTTGATTTTGAAGCGGAAGCCGCGATATATTTTTCAACTTCGCCGAAATTTGTAATTTTATCTTTAAGTTCGCCGATTATTTCGTGTTCGGGCGCAACGACCATAAACGTCGCTCCAAAAAGCGTGTCTGGACGGGTAGTGAAGATTTTTAATTTTTTTTCTAGCAGCCCGCCGGATTTTTGCTCGACTATGTCAAAATCCACTTCGGCGCCGTTTGATTTGCCTATCCAATTTTTTTGCATAGACAAAACCTGTTCTGGCCACCCTTTGAGATATTTATGCCCTTCAAGCAATTCGTCGGCGTAATCCGTAATTTTTATAAACCATTGCTCAAGTTCTCTCTGCTGCGTAATAGAAGAACAGCGCCAGCATTTGCCCTCTGACACTTGCTCGTTTGCCAAAACAGTTTGGCAAGACGGACACCAGTTGACGTTTGCGTTTTTCCTAAAAACTAAACCTTTTTCCCACATTTTTATAAAAATATATTGATTCCATTTATAATATTCAGGGTCGCAGGTGGCAATTTCTCTGTCCCAATCGTAAGATAAGCCCAAAAGTTTCAGTTGTTGCCTCATGCGGGCGATATTTTGTTTTGTCCATTTGGCGGGATGGATTTTATTCTTAATCGCGGCGTTTTCCGCAGGAAGCCCGAAAGCGTCCCAGCCCATCGGGTGAATTACGTTTTTGCCTTTCATTTTATGAAATCTCGCAAAAACGTCGCCTATGCCGTAATTGCGCACATGCCCCATATGCAAGTTCCCCGACGGGTAAGGAAGCATTACAAGGCAATAATACTTTTCTTTGCCGTAGTCTTTTGCCGCTTTAAAAGTTCCGTCGTCAGCCCAGCGTTTCCGCCATTTTTTTTCAATTTCGCAATGGTTATACTCTAACATTGAAATATCCTTGCTTTCATTATTTTTTTTAGATGACACATTATAGCAAAAAGCGCGTCTAAAAATAAGGTCAAATCATTTAAAAAAGCCGACTGCTATTGGGTGTCTCTAAAAACCCTAACGCCCGTCCTTGCCGCGTCTTTTGCGGCATTTCTACATCAGAAAATTTGTCCGTCCTTGCTCTTAGGACGCCCTTCATTTTCTTCTTTGAACTGCCGCAAAATCCACAGCAATTACGAACATTATAGGTTTTTAGAGACACCCATTAGTAGTTGCCGTTAAGTCTTTAAATAATTAAAAGACGTTGCGGCGGGCAGCGTCGTTGTTTCTTTTTGCGTATAAAACAAAGAGCGGCTCATTGTTTTTTTTATACCTATAATATATAATATTTAAAATGCCAATGGAGGTAAAAAATGAGAATTTCGGCAAAAACCAGATATGGGTTGTCAGTGATGATAAGTATTGCTCAAAAATATAATACCGGCGAAATTATAACTGTAATTAGTTTATCGGAAAAGCTGAAAATTTCAAAAATATATTTGGAGCAGGTTTTTTCTCTTCTCAAAAGAGCCGACCTTGTAATTTCCGTAAAAGGTTCGCAGGGCGGATACCGTCTTGCTAAAGACCCGAAAAAAATCACCGCTTACGATATTGTATATTCAATAGAAAACGCTTTGTTTGAAAAAACGGCGGAAACTGTGCTTGAAAAAAGTCCCGCGATAGAAAAAACGATGCAGGACGTTTTTGAAAAAATTGACGGCAACATAAAGCAGACGCTTGAAAAAATTACTTTGGCAAATTTAGTAAGCGAAAGCGAAAAGAATTCTTCGCAAGACGGATATATGTTTTATTTATAGGGCGTCTATACTAGACTCCTTAAAATTATGAAATACAATTTCAATAAAAATATAGACAGAAAAAATACAAATTCAATTAAATACGATTTCTCGGCGCAACAAGGTTATCCGCGCGGCGTTTTGCCGCTTTGGGTGGCGGATATGGATTTTCAAACCCCGCCTGAAACTACAAGAGCTTTAGTAAAATCCGCAAAACATTCAATTTTCGGATACAGCGCTCCTCAAAAAGATTATTTTGACGCCGTTCAAAAATGGTTTTCAAAAAGATTCGGTTTTAAATCAAAACGGGAATGGATAGTTTTAACGCCCGGCGTAGTTTTTTCAATAGCCGCTGCGGTCAAAGCCTTTTCAAACAAAAACGACTGCGTTTTAATTCAAACTCCCGTATATTATCCTTTCCATTCGTGCGTAAAAATAAACGAAAGAAAACTCGTCAAAAATCCTCTGATATTGCAAGACGGAAAATACCGCGTAGACTTTAAAGATTTTGAAAATAAAATAATCAAAAATAACGTAAAGCTATTTTTATTGTGCAGCCCGCATAACCCAGTAGGGCGAGTGTGGACTAAAGACGAACTTTTTAAAATGGGAGAAATTTGTTTAAAACATAAAGTTTTGGTTCTGTCAGACGAAATTCACTGCGATTTTATATTTAAAGGAAATAAACACGCCGTGTTTGCGGGCATTTGCGAAAAGTTCTTACATAACTGCATATTATGT
>JAISLV010000147.1 GCA_031277075.1 Endomicrobium sp.
CGGACGGGCGTTAGGGTTTTTAGAGACGCCCCTAGAGAGTTAACGGCGCTCAAAATGGAATTCAAATGATAGATTTACATACTCATACCTTGTTTTCAGACGGGGTTTTAACGCCGTCTGAGCTTGTATATAGGGCTAAATACTGCGGATACACGGCTATCGCGCTTACCGATCACGTCGACTATTCAAACGCGGATTTTATTTTGCCGAGAATTATAAAAGTTTGCAAAATTCTTTCGCAAAACTACAATATATCGGCTATACCCGGCGCAGAACTTACATATATTCCTCCGAAACTTATAAAAGAATTTTCAGCCGAATGCAGAAAGCTGGGAGCAAAAATAATAGTAATGCACGGCGAAACTGTTTCTGAAACTGTTCCGCAAGAAACCAATTTCTACGCCGTTCAAGCCGATATAGATATTTTAGCCCACCCTGGACATTTATCGCTTAAAGACGCTGAACTCGCCGCAAAAAATAATGTAAAAATTGAAATTACCACAAGAAAAAGTCATGGCGTTACTAATAAAGAAGTAGCCGAGACGGCGTTAAAAGCGGGCGCGAAGCTGGTTTTAAACACCGACACGCATGTTCCTGAAAATTTGCTGGCTAAAGAACTTATAGAAAAAACGCTTTTGCAGGCGGGGCTTGCGCAGGACTACTATGAAATTATGCAAAATAACGCAAAAGAAATATTAAAAGGGCGTCTTTAAAAAAACGGATTTTTAGAGACCCCCCAATTGTTTTAGCGTCGTTATTTCACTTTTCGCAAAAAGCCCCCTCTAGCGTCTTAGTTGAGGGTTTTGGCGCGCCAAGACGAGCAAAGGATTCAACGGCAAAATAAAATACTTAAGAATTGCAAAGGGAGCGTAAAATGAGGGGAATTTCTCATTCCGTCAAAGAATCAAAGGCAGAAAAGGTAGGAAATTTTATAGTAAAGCAAATAAAGGAAAATAAAACGAGGGTTTTGACGACGGCGGCTTTTACCGTCGGCGTTTTATTGTTTGCGATTTTTGTGTTTATGCGCTGGCAGGCTCTTGACTATTCAGCTTCCGACAAATTGTCGGCGGCGTATATGCTGATAAGCTCAGGCGACAGAACGCAGGCGGTTCAATATTTAAACGACACAATTTCGCGTTTTCCAAATACGCCCGCCGCTTATCAGGCTAGGCTTACTTTAGGAGATATTCTTACAGAAACCGCACAGTACGACGAGGCGCTGCCTCTCTTTCAAATAACATATAAAAAAGGAAAACCAGCCGCGTTAAAGCCTTTGGGGCTTTTTAGAATGATTTACCTTTACGCTTCAAAAAAAGATTACGATAACGCCATACTTTATTCAAACGAATTTGTAAAAAATTTCAGCGGCAATTTTCTTATAAAAAACGTCTATATGAACCTTGCGCAATTTTATACGATTAAGAATCTGCCCGAAGACGCAAAAAGAGTTTATACTGAAATTCTTACAAATTTCCCAGCCACAAACGAAGCCGCAAAAGCCGACGAAATATTAAAAGGTTTATAAAAAAAGGAGAGAATATTAAATGAACAAATTATTTTTATCTTTAACGCTGGTTTTAGTTATCGCCGCTTCAGGTTTTGCCGCAGACGCTAAAAAAACATCGTCTTCCTCGCAAAAAGCGTCTTCTTCATCTAAGAAGTCCTCTTCTTCCGTTCAGAAAACAGCGTCTCCTGCTCCAAAGAGCGTCGCTTTAAACGGAGGCAAGTTTGCGGTGGGATATATTCACAATAGCGTTAGCAGTTTAATTGCAACGGAAGACGGAGTAAGCGCTTTGGCGGCAAGATACGATTTTAGTCCTACGCTTAACAAGTTGTCCGTAGAGGGAAGTTTCGGTTTCATTTCTGGAGATGCGGCTGATTTCTTTTCAATAGGGGCAAAAGGAATATACGATTTAAAAAATTATCCTTCTTTTGACGTCTACAGTTTTGCAGGGGCAAATTATATGTCTGTTGATTTAGAAGAAGGCGGCTCGGATTCAATTTTTGCTTTGACGGCAGGCGCGGGGATTGAATATTTTGTGCTCAGTAATTTGTCGGTCTCTACGGAGCTTGGGCTTGCGGTAGAGTTCGGCGACAATCACACCGTTTTCGGACTTTTCGGCAGCTGGCTTTCAAATATCGGCATAAGATATTATTTTGATATTTAAACACTTTTTATATTGCCTGCGTATTCCTTAAAAAATAAATAATAGGGGAGACTTTATGCGCCATAAAGCGGGAATAGGAAATTTTTTTCTAATTGCGGTCGTTTTTGTATTTGCGGTAGTTTTGTTTTCTTCCTGCGACAGAAAAAGAGAATTCAGAATAAAATATGAAGTAACGGGAACCGCTTCAAAAGCCGATATTACTTTTTGGGATGAAAACGGGGATATTGAACATCGCACCGACGTAAGATTGCCGTATTCAACGGAGTTTAGGGTTACGCTTAAAAGGTATGATTATTTTTATGCGCATCTATCGGCTAGGAATAGAGACTCTTCAGGCGAGATAAAATGCGCAATCTATAAGAATGGGCGTTTAGTTAAAGAAGAGCAAGCCTCAGGCAAAGACGCGGTAGCGACGGTAGATGAAACGTTTGAGTATTAATTGACGGCGGCTAAATTTAAATTGAAGCGGCGTATTAAAAACCATAGCGCGCTTTATCGTCGGGCGGCTAATGGCAGACGCTGAAATAAATTCATGGCGACAGGCTACGGCAACCGATGGCGGACATTTAAGAGGCTACAATGTCTTTAGGCGTTAAACTTTACAATTATTTATTGCAAGATGAAGCAATTACAAATCTCGTATCAACCCGCATTTATCCTCTAGTAGCTCCTGACGGAGCGCAAAAACCTTATTTAACTTTCCGCATAGTTTCAGACCTTTCAGAATATACCCTTGACGGGAACTCAAAGCAAGGCAAAAAGCAAATTCAGATAAGCATAATTTTTGAAGATTACGCGCAGGCAAACGCCATTGGCGAAACTATAGAAGAAGAAATGGCAAAATGGCCTTTCTCGGATGCGGATATACAAATAATAACAAAAGTAGGGTATACGCAATTATATGATGAAACTTTAAAAGTTAAGCGAATAGATTTGACTTTTGAAGTTTTTGCAAAAAACTAATTTATCGGAGGGGAAAATGACTATTGCAGCAAGAATGTCGCGGGGAAGTAAATTCGGAGTGCGCCAGACAGGCGTGTCAAGTTATAGTTATATTGGGGATTTAAAAACTATAACTTTGCCTGAAGCAACGGCTGACCAAATAGACGTAAGCACGCTTGACAGCGCGGGAAAAGTTAAAGAATTTATATCGGGCGCAAAAGACCCCGGTGAAATTGCTTTAGAAGGAAATTATAAAGCCGCAGACGCAGGGCAAAACGCCGTATATGGTTTTTTTCAAAGCGGCGAGATTTTTGACTGGGTTGTAGAAGTAGTTGCTGTTGACGGGGAAACTTCAGTTGCAAAACTTACAGGACAAGCAAGCTGTTCAAGCTGTAAAAGAGTAGGAGATTTAACCGAAGGGGAAATTATTCCTTTTACAGCCGTATTAAAGGTCAGCGGAGAAACAGTGTTTACTCCCGCAACAACGGGAGCGTAACTTATGAGCGAACTTGTAAAAACAAAAAACATAGTTTTAGACAAAGAAAGAACGTTGAGATTTAATTTTAAAACCATAATGCTTTTTGAAAAGGAGACGGGTAAAAATTTTTTCAAAATGAACGGCGAGTTCAGCGGCACAGAC
>JAISLV010000168.1 GCA_031277075.1 Endomicrobium sp.
AAAGTTCCGTCTTCAAGTTTCATTATTTCGTCAATAATTTGCTGCGCGCTTTGAGGGCGGATTATTTTACCGCATTTTGGGCAATGGGGAACTCCTACTCTAGCAAAAAGCAGCCTTAAATAATCGTAAATTTCAGTTACTGTGCCTACTGTAGAACGCGGATTGTGAGACGGATTTCTCTGCTCTATTGAAATTGCGGGCGACAAACCCTCTATAATGTCTGCGTCGGGCTTTTCCATAAGCTCTAAAAACTGTCGAGCGTAAGCCGAAAGAGACTCAACATAGCGTCTCTGTCCTTCCGCGTATATTGTGTCAAAAGCAAGCGAAGATTTCCCAGAGCCTGAAAGCCCCGTCACAACGACAAGTTTATTGCGGGGAATATCTAAATCAATATTCTTTAAATTGTGCTGGCGCGCTCCGCGTATTTTTATAATGTCCATTTTTTCCTTATAGCGTTTCTAAAAAACCTAACGCTCACGGCTGCCCCTTAACTGCCAATATTCGCATGTCGAATTTATTTCAGAAAATACATAAAACAACATACCCTAAAACTAGTTCAGGGTGACGGATAACGACAGATGACAACAAGAGACAGCGGGTAGAATTTCCCATCGGGTTTTACTAGACGCATAAATGGCGTCTCTAAAACCCTAACGCCCGTCCGAGCCTGAGCCTTGAGACATTGTCTCTGCGTCATTTCTGCATCAGAAAATTTGTCCGTCCTTGCTCTTAGGACGCGGCTGAACTGCCGCAAAATTTGCGGCAATTACGAGCATTATAGGTTTTTGCAAGACGCCCAAATAGGCTTTAGGTTCCCGATTGCCAAGAGTTTAGATATTTTTGCTGTTCTTTGGTCAGCGCGTCTATTTTTATGCCCATAGCGTTTAATTTCAATCTTGCTATTTCCATATCAAGTTTTTCAGGCACTGTATAGACTTTCTTTTCTAAGTTTTTGCTGTTTTTCACCATAAACTCCGCGCTTAGAGCTTGATTTGCAAAAGACATATCCATTACGCTTGCAGGATGTCCTTCGGCTGCGGCTAAATTTATAAGGCGTCCTTCGCCTAAAACGCAAACGGTTTTGCCGTTTTTCAAAGTATATTCGTCTACAAAATTTCTTACGTTCTTTACGCTTTTTGACATTTGCTTTAAAGCGTCAATATTTATTTCATTGTTAAAATGCCCTGAATTGCATACAATCGCGCCGTTTTTCATCAGAGGAAAATGCCGCTTGTCAATAACGTTTAAATCGCCCGTTAAAGTTACAAAAATATCGCCTTTTTTTGCGGCTTCGCTCATCGGCATAACTTCATATCCGTCCATAGCTGCTTCAATAGCTTTTAAATGGTTTACTTCCGTAACAATTACGTGCGCGCCAAGCCCTTTTGCTCTCATAGCAAAACCTCTTCCGCACCAGCCGTATCCCGCAGTAACAACGACTTTTCCCGCAAACAAAACGTTTGTGGCTCTTATTATGCCGTCAATAGTAGATTGTCCTGTGCCGTATCTGTTGTCAAAAAAATGTTTCGTAAGCGCGTCGTTAACAGCTATAACGGGATAAGCCAAAACGCCGTCTTTTTCCATAGCTCTTAAACGTATAACGCCCGTAGTAGTTTCTTCCGTGCCGCCGATAATATTTTTTAAAAGTTCTTTTCTCTTTAAAAGTATAGTGGTAACCAAATCCGCGCCGTCGTCCATAGTGATTTGCGGCTCAATGTTTAAAATTTCGTTTATGTGCTTGTAATAGGTTTTGTTGTCCTCGCCTTTAATCGCAAAAACGGGAATATTATAATGTTTTACCAAAGAAGCCGCGACGTCGTCTTGCGTGGAAAGAGGGTTTGACGCGCAAAGATAAACGTCTGCTCCCCCCGCTTTTAAAGCTATGGCAAGATTTGCCGTCTCCGTAGTGACATGAAGACAAGCTCCAATTCTTTTGTTTTTTAAAGGTTTTTCTTTTAAAAAACGCTCCGATATTTGCCGCAAAACAGGCATTTCTTTGGCAGCCCAAACTATTCTTTTTTTGCCCTCGTCGGCAAGTTTAATATCTCTCACATCGTATTTCATTTACTTTCTCCCTTTATAAAATGATTTTAAACGGCGGCAAAGAACGCAGCTAAGCAGCTGGGATAACGGACAAATACAACGGCTTGAGGCATAGCAACGACGCAAAAGGCGTCACCCTGAACTTGTTTCAGGGTCTGTCGTTTAACGTTTATTTAACTACAGATTCTGAAATAAATTCGGCAATGACAGAACAAAGACAATGCTTGAGGCATAGCAACACTCAAAAGGCGTCGCCCTGAACTTGTTTCAGGGTCTGCCGTTTGTCATTTACTTAACTACAGATATTTAGAATGACGGACAAAGACAACGGCTACGACAACGACCGAAACCTTTAATAAAGCGGCAATTACGTACCTTATACGTCGTTGCTTAGCCGCTCTCTGCCTTTGCTCGCCTTTCTAATCTTCTATTTTCAAAACTGCTACAAAGGCTTCGGGCGGAATTTCTACGCGACCGAACTGACGCATTTTGCGTTTGCCTTCTTTTTGTTTTTCAAGCAATTTTCTTTTTCTTGTAATGTCGCCGCCGTAACATTTTGCAAGAACGTCTTTGCGCATAGCCGATATTGTCTCTCTTGCGATAATTTTATTATTTACTTTCGCCTGTATGGGAATTTCAAACATATGACGCGGAATAATACCCCTCAACTTTTGCGTCAAATAGTGCGCCGCGCTTTGAGCTTTATCTTTATGCGTTATAACTGTAAAAGCGTCTACGACTTCTGAATTTATCATCACTTCAAGTTTTACCAAATCGCCAAGCTGCGGCTCTATATGCTCATAATCGAAAGAAGCGTAACCTTTAGAAACGGATTTTAGCGCGTCGTAAAAACCGACGATAATTTCCGCAAGAGGAAGACGGTATTTTAAGACGGTGATTTTCGTATTCATATACTTCATTAAAATCTGCGTCCCGCGCCGTTTTTGGCAAAGTTCTAAAATAGCGCCCAAATAATCTACGGGACATATTATAGTAGCTTCAACGTAAGGCTCCCACACTTCTTCAATTTCTGAAGAAATTGGAAATTTTGCAGGATTGTCAACAATTACGTAATTTCCTTTAGTTTTCACTTTATACACTACGTTAGGAGCTGTAACTAAAAGGCTTAGCCCGAATTCTCTTTCAAGCCTTTCTTTGACAATTTCTAAATGGAGCGACCCCAAAAAACCGCATCTAAACCCAAACCCTAAAGCTACGGACGTTTCAGGGAAATAAATCAGCGACGAATCTGAAAGGCGGAGTTTTTCTAAAGCTGTTTTTAATCCGTCGTATTCCGACGTGCTGTTAGGGTATAATCCTGCAAAAACAAAAGGGTGAATTTCTTTATATCCCGGATGCGGACGGCTTGTCGGGTTTGCGCTTTCTGTGATAGTGTCGCCGATTTTTATGTCGTGTATGTCTTTAATGCCCGCGACTACGTATCCTACCTCGCCAGACGACAATTGCGCGCTTTCAACGGGCTTTATTTTCATATATCCGACTTCTAAAACTTCGTATTCCGCGTTTGACGCCATAAAACGAACTTTCATTCCTTTACAAATTTGTCCGTCAAAAACTCTCACTATTACTATTACGCCTCTATAAGAATCGTAGAAAGAATCAAAAATAATCGCCGAAAGCGGCTCGGCAAGGCTGATTTTTGCAGGAGGAATATTTACTATTACCGAGTCTATTATTTCATTAATGCCGACGCCTTCTTTTGCGCTTGCAAGTATAGGTTCGGCGTCTACTTCAAGCCCGTCTTTCATTTGCTCGTAGGCGTTGTCAACGTCTGCGGTCGGCAAATCTATTTTATTTATAACTGGAATAATTTTAAGGTTTGCGTTTTTTGCAAGCATTGTGTTTGCAAGCGTTTGAGCTTCTACGCCTTGCGTGGCGTCTATTACCAAAATCGCTCCTTCGCAGGCGGCAAGCGCGCGGGAAACTTCATATGTAAAGTCTACATGACCGGGCGTGTCTATAAGATTTAAAATATAAGTTTTGCCGCTTTTATCCGTATAATTCATGCGGACGGCTTTTGCTTTTATAGTAATTCCTCTTTCGCGTTCAAGTTCCATACCGTCAAGAATTTGGTCTTTCATTTCTCTGCTGGAAATTGTTCCCGTATATTCAAGCAACCTGTCGGCAAGCGTGCTTTTTCCGTGGTCTATATGAGCTATTATGCAAAAATTTCTAATATCGGTCATGATTTCCCTTTTGGATTATAAAATTAAACGGCTAAGAGGCTAAACAAAAACTTTTCCCACAGCTTAGCCGCTCAGCCGTTTAATTTTTGCCGTTAATTAATTTTTATTTTTTCTATCTCTTTAAGTATAGAGTCTCTATCGCCGAGCTTTAAAATTTTATCCGCCGCCGCTTTGACTTCTTCGTATACAATTCCTCTTATTACTTTTTTAATTTTTGGAATTTGCGCCGAAGAAACG
>JAISLV010000174.1 GCA_031277075.1 Endomicrobium sp.
GCCAATTTCACTGCCTCTTTTTTAAACCCTTCCTCGTATTTCATTCTTCGCCTCCCTTTCCTTTATTTTACCTTTTTTGGGGGGCGTTTCCTGACTGTCTTTTTATGATAGCATTCCAAACATTATAGGTTTTTAGAGACACCCATATGGCAAAATTTGGAAAAACCGTTATTTGCGGCGGAGCTTATCCTGAAAAACACGAATTAGAAACATCTTGGTTTTTAAATAGTTACGGTAAAGATATTGAATTTTTAGCTCCTGTTCGTTCAAAAGGTATCCGCACTCCTGATATTACAATGGATGGTGTTTTTTGGGAAATTAAATGTCCAATAGGACACGGTAGACGCACTTTGGACAGATTATTAAAAAATGCTATGCGTCAATCAAAAAATATCATTTTTGATTTGCGCAGAACTTCTATATCTGACGCTCAATGCTTGTCCAAACTTAAAAAAGAATTTAAAAGAAGAACGAATATTAAACGGTTTTTAGTAATAACAAAACGGCAAGAAATGGTTGACATGAAAAAGTAAATGTATTACAATTTGAGCATAAGGTGGGACGCCGCTGCTGCATTGCAGAGGCCAGCCCGCCTTATTTTTTTGTTGCGTATAGAGAAGACAGCTATTTGAAGAAATCATAAAAATGGAAATGCGCCGCAAAGATGACGACGGATGCAAATATGCGGCAAAAAACGTAGAAATGAAAAATAAAGCGGTCAGTTATCCCCCGCTTTATACTTGCGCGGCTTTTTAGTCCGCTGTTTGCAACGCGTCAATAAGACGCGCTGTATTCTTCAAAACCGTTGTCTGAAAACGAAGAGCTTTTGCATATACCGCCGCCGCTGAATTCAACTAAATATCTTAGCCTCTTGCCGTCAGGCCAATAATAGCGCAGCTGATCCACAGGTTCGCCGTTTGAAAAATAGCTTTCAAAACAAAGCGCGCCGTCGTCGTAAAAAATTTTGAACGCGCCGTGCATAAGATTTTTTTTGTAATGAACTTCTGTGACGATATCGCCGTTTTTATTGTAGACTTTGCTTGTTCCGTTTATTTCGCCGTTCCAATATTCGTATTCGGCGAGTTTTAATCCCGTAGAATAATACGTTTTTGAAACGCCGTAAAGTTTGCCGTTGACGTAATGGTCTAAAGCGACTACCGTGCCGTCGGGCAAATAAGTTTTAAACGTTCCGTGCGGTCTGTTGCTTACAAAATAGCCTTCAAAACGGATATTGCCGTTTTTATAATTTACTCGGTGTTTCCCGTTTAATTTTTTCTTGCCGTCTTTTTTAAGAAAAAAGCTGAACTCTGCGACCATTTTTCTGCTCTCAACCAAATGATTCTGGGCGGGACCCTGCCAAGATAAAATTTTTGAACCGCTGCGCCTTGCCATAGAAGGCGACAATATTTTTTCGTTTACATAGCTTTTTTTTAAATCAGGCGTTTCGCCGTATATTTTTGCCGCTTCGGATCCTTCCATTATCTGGCGTCCTTTCTCGTCGTAAATTCTCATGCTGTCTTTATTCTCTTTTCCGTTTGAGTATTTGACGTCGGATTTAAGAGCTCCGGACAAATAATATTTTGAGACTGTTCCGTCTAAGATATTGTCTTTGTATTCTAAAGTCTCAAGAAGTCTTCGGCTTGAATCGTATAGGCGGGTTTTTCCGTTCAATTTACCGTCTTTATAGGAGTATTCGTAACAATTTCCGTTTTTAAGATAAACTTTGGCAATCCCTTCAACTTTCCCGTCTTCGTAAATCACTTCTTCGGCAACGCTACCGTCTTCATAATATTTTTTAGCCGCGCCGCGCAAAATGTCTTTTTCATATGTAAGCTCGTAGAGAACAGCCCCCGACGGATAAAATTTGTACGACAGCCCTTCCAAACGGTTGTCTTTATAACGCCAAAGATAAATGAGGCTTCCTTTTTCGTCAAGCTCTCTGACCTCGCCGTTAATCGCAGTCCCTAAAATAAGTTCCGTTTTTCCGTTTTGCAAAATTCTTTCTTTTGCTATTTCCGTTCCTTTTTCGTCGGTATATATAAAGAACGCTTCTTTGTGTCCCGTTACCACTTTCGTTTTATTGATATAAGCGCGGACGTCCGCAAAGATAAGAAAAAGCGCGGCAAGAATAAAAGCGGTTTTTTTCATCGTATTATTACCAAATTGTCTCTGTGGACGGCTTCTTCTTCGGCGGAGGCTATTATTTTTTGTATTTCTTTTGATTTTTTGCCTTTGATTTTTTGCATTTCTGCGCTGTCAAAATTTACAAGCCCTCTTGCAAAATCTTTTTTTGATTCCATTTCGCTTATAATTACCGTGTCTCCGCGTTTAAAGTTCCCGCTCGCTTTTACTATTCCCGCGGCTAGAAGGCTTTTTCCGTTTTCAATTAGAGCTTGAGCGGCTTTTTTATCTACAACGATATTTCCTTTGGGTTTCTTGCCGAAAGCTATCCAAGATTTTTTCGCTTCTAAACGGCGTTTGTCGGCTTTAAAAAGCGTGCCGCATTTTTCTTTTGCTGCGATATTGTTAAGAAGTTCAAGTTTTGAACCGTTAGTTATAATAACGTCTACGCCTGAAGAGACGGCGATTTTTGCCGCGGCGATTTTTGCGCTCATTCCGCCTATGCCTTTGCCGCTTGAAGATTTGCGCGTCGCGTATTTTTCTATCTCGGGCGTAATTTTTTCAATTTTATCTATCAGCTTTGATTTTGAGGGGATTCCGTCGTAAAGACCGTCAACGTCTGTGAGAATTATCAAAATATCGGCGTCGACGGCGCACGCCGTAAGAGCGGCGAGAGTATCGTTGTCGCCGAAATTTATTTCTTCAACGGCAACGGTGTCGTTTTCGTTGATTATTGGAACTACGTTTCTTTCTATAAGCTCGCAAAGAGTGTTTCTTGCGTTAATGTATTTTACCCTGTTTTCAAAATCGTCCCTAGTCAATAACACCTGCGCGACAAGCATATTGTGCAAAGAAAAAGATTTGGCGTAAGCGTTCATTATTAAAGGCTGACCTATGGCGGCAAGAGCCTGTTTTTCCCTTAAAGCCGAAGGTCTGTGTTGTAATTTCAAACGCCCTAACCCTGCGCCGATTGCGCCCGAGCTGACTATTAAAATTTCATTGTTTTCTTTTTTAAGGCGCGCGACGGCTTGCGCAAAAGCGGAGATATATTGTCCGTTCAAAACGCCGTTCTTATCGGTGATAGTGCTGGTGCCGACTTTTATGACAAGTTTCATTTAATTGCCAAACAAAAATTTTATACGTCCTGCGCAATGCGCGCGGACGCGAAAGCTTAAACATTTTTAATGGGAGTCTTTTGCAAAAACCCATAATGTTTATAATGCCGCAAATTTTGCGGCAGTTCAAAAAAGAAAATGCAAAGACCGACTAAAAGCAAAAACGGACAAATTTTATGACGTCCAAATGCCGTATAATGCGCAAGGCAAGAACGGACGTTAGGTTTTTAGAAACGCTCAATTCTTATTAGCCGCCTTTGAGTTTTTCTAAAAGTATTTTATTGACCAACTGAGGGTTTGCCTGTCCCTTAGATTTTTTCATTACAAGCCCGACTATAGCGCCTACCGCGCGCTCTTTGCCCGCTTTAAATTCAGCGACGGCTTTAGGGCTTTCCGCTAACGCTTCTACGCATAATTTTTCTAAAGCTGACTCGTCTGAAATTTGCACAAGCCCCTTTTCTTTGATAATCGTTTCAGGGTCAGACGAACTTTCATACATATCTTCAAAAACGGTTTTCGCAATTTTGCCTGAAATTGTTCCGTTTAAAATAAGGTTCGCTAACTTCGCAAGATTTGCGCTTGAAACCGGCGCCGCGCCTATTTCTTTATTTTGAGCGTTCAATTTCCCGCTTAGCTCGGTTGAAATCCAGTTTGCAAGCGGTTTTGCCAAATCTTTTTTATTTTGACAAGAGTTTAAACCTTTTTCGTAATAATCGGCTATATCTTTTGACGAAGTTAAATAATCCGCGTCGTATTCGGATAAGCCGTATTGAGAAATGAATCTCGCTTTTCTTGCTTTAGGCAGTTCGGGTATTTGCGCTTGGCACTCTTTAATGAAAGAATCCGTCAGATTAAACGGAACTAAATCAGGCTCGGGGAAATATCTATAATCAAGCGCGCCCTCTTTTGAACGCATTGACTTTGTAATTCCCTCGTCGGCTTCCCAAAGGCGGGTTTCCTGCGCGAGTTTTCCGCCGCGCGACAAAACTTCTATTTGTCTTTCCGATTCGTAAGCTATGGCGTCTCTGACGCCCGAAATTGAGTTCATATTTTTTATCTCAACTCTAGTTCCCAGCTCTTTTTGTCCTGCGGGGCGGACGCTTACGTTGACGTCGCAGCGCATTTTCCCTTCTTCCATATTGCATTCCGAAGCTCCGATATAACGGACTATCGCGCGAAGTTCGGTTAAAAAAGCCAGAGCTTCTTCGGGAGAGCTTAGTTCGGGTTCTGTGACAAGCTCCATAAGCCCTACGCTTGCTCTGTTTAAGTCAAGCAGAGAGTAGTCAAGTTTGCGCGACCCTATTTCATGCACAAGTTTTCCAGCGTCTTCTTCAAGATGTATTCTTGTAATATTTACTACTTTTTCTTTGCCGTCGACAAAAATTGAAAGTTTGCCTTTAGAACAAAGAGGCGGCTCGCTCTGCGTGATTTGATAATTTTTCGGAACGTCGGGGTAAAAGTATTGTTTTCTTGCAAACGTGCATTGTTTATTTATGGTAAAACCTAAAGCAAGCCCTGTTTTTATAACCTCTTCAACGGCTTTTTTATTTAAAATAGGAATAGCGCCGGGCTGCGACGTGCATATTACGCAGGTATTGCTGTTTGGCTCGGCTCCAAACTCTGTGGAACATTCGCAAAAAACTTTTGATTTTGTGTTAATTTGCATATGCACTTCAAGTCCGACTACCGTTTCATAATTTGACATATTAAAACTCCGTTAAATAATAATAAACGCATCCGCCTCTACAGCGGATACTTAGACGCGTCAAAGCAGGATATTTTTTCAAAAGCCGCAGCCGCTTGAAATAATTTAGCGTCTGAAAATCTTTTGCCCATAAAATGAACGCCCATTGGCATGCCTTTTGGAGAAAAACTTGAAGGAACCGTTATGCCGGGAAATCCGCCGAGATTTGCGGCTATCAAAAAAATGTCGCATTCTTCGGGCAATTCTCCGCCGAACTTTACCGGCATTTGAAGCGTCGCCGGCGAAAAAATAAAATCGCATTTGTCAAAAGCGGCGTTTAACTCGTTAATTAAAAGCGTTCGCACTCTTTGAGCTTGGTGATAACATCTGTAATAATTTTTTGCGCCTAAAACGTAAGTTCCAAAAATTATTCTCTTCTTAACTTCGTATCCTAAAGACTCGGCTCTGGTTTTTGAATATTCGTCGTTTAAGCCTGCGCCGTTTGGCGAAGAATACCCGTAGCGGACGCCGTCAAACGTGGCGATATTTGCGCTAACCTCCGCGCACATAATAACTTTGTAAAGCGCGGGAACATATTTGTAAGAAGGCGCGCTTATTTCAACAATTTCCGCGCCCTGCTCCGTCAGTTTTTTTAAGTCGTTTTTAAAAGAAACGGATATTTCTTCGTCAACATTATAATTTCCAAGTTCTTTGGGAACGCCTATTTTAAGCCCTTTGAACGTATTCGGATTATCTAAATTATGCGTATAGTCCGCCGCCTCTGCAGGCTGGCAGACAGGGTCTCTGTAATCTTTGCCCGCTATAACGCTTACAAGCAAAGCCGTATCTTTAACGTTTTTAGAAAAACTGCCTATTTGGTCAAAAGACGACGCCAAAGCGCAAACGCCGTATCTGCTGATAAGCCCGTAAGTGGGTTTGTATCCGACTATGCCCGTAAAACCCGCCGGCTGTCTTATTGACCCGCCGGTATCTGAACCCAAAGCAAAAGGAACCATACCCGCGCTTACCGCCGCCGCGCTTCCGCCTGAAGAGCCGCCGGGGATTTTTGTAATATCCCAAGGGTTTGCAGTTTTTTGATAAGCCGAAGTCTCTGTAGAACCGCCCATAGCGAACTCGTCCATATTCGTTCTTCCTATAAAAACGGCTCCCGCGTCTTTTAATTTTTCTATTACCGTAGCGTCGTAAGGCGAAATATAATTTTTGAGGTATTTTGACGCCGAAGTCATGCTTTCGCCTTTTATCATTATATTGTCTTTTATTCCTATCGGAACGCCTTCAAGCGCGCCAAGTTTAGCCCCGCTTTTAATTTTTTCGTCAGATTTTTGGGCGTGTATTAAAGCTTGCTCTTCGTTTAACTTCAAAAAGGCTTTAACTTTAGGCTCTGTCTGCGAAATGCGTTCATAACAGGCTTTAACGGCGTCAACGCTTGAAATTTCGCCCGAAGAAATTTTTTGTCTCAACTTATCCGCGCCGATTTTTAAAATTTCGTCCATAAATAACTCCAAATAAAAATTATGCGGCTAAAGGCTTTTCGGCGGAAAACGCGCATTATGTTTCTTGCCGCCGCTAAACGTCCGCTTTTTGTCAAAACCACTTTTTCTTGTTAAAATATATAAGCATTGCGGCT
>JAISLV010000216.1 GCA_031277075.1 Endomicrobium sp.
TTAGGACATTTTGAATTTTTTAAAAATTACGAAACGAAGCGCGAAGTTTTGCTTTACGGCGGAAGTTTTTTATACGCGGCAAACGCCTTTGCCGCAGAATTTATTATAAACAACAATATAACGGACTTTGTCTGCCCTATAGAAAGCGATTTTCAAAATATTTCAGAACTTGCAAAAATAGGTTTAAGCGGCAATATGATTTTTTATTTGTCAGGCTTTGCGCCTTTGGCTCTTTCGAATATAAGTCCTTGCAAAGATTTGAAAGACGGAGGGATTTTAGAGTCGGAGAAAGATTTTTTTAATCTCGTAAATAAAAACGGCAAAACGATAGTTTTGCCTAAATATCCGATTACGCTTTTTAATAAAAAAGAAAAATTAAAAAAACTCGCAATAAACAAATTTCTTATAGACTTGTCTTTTATACGCCCAAACGAAGCGTATTTAAGTTCTATTATTGACGCTTATAACGGCAAAAGTTATATTTCAAACGCCTGCGAATTCAATTTTTCAAGAGAGCTGAAATAAAGCCGAAAACGCGTAAAAACGCGCCTTATTTTATAATTAAAATTCGGCAGCGTTCGGTTTTTGTCTGCCCTGCGTATTTTTTTGTAAGCACAGCAAGATATGAGCCGTTATAAAGCGTTCTTCCAGAATTATCTTTCCCGTTATACAAAATAGTTTTTGCGTTCCCGTCTCCGCCTGAAACGTTCATAATTTCAGATTCATAAACTTTATCGCCGTATTCGGAATACAAAGACAGTTTAACCGTCCCGCTTTCCGGCATATTAAACACAAACTGCGTTTTCTGTCCGCGCGCAGGATTAAACGGGTTTGGCGCATTGTAAAATTTTTCCACATTTCCGCCTGTATAAAAAGTAAATAAGTCCGTCTCTATAAACGCTCCGTGCTTATTTTTTATCTTCATATACCAATAATACTGCCTGACGCTGCTTAGGTTCAAAACGACAAATTCTTTCGCATTTACCGCAGGCGCGCTTGAAAATTTTTCAAGCCCGCTTTTAGCGGAATTAAAACCCAGATAAAATTCGTAAAAAAGGTCGCCTTCGTCGCTAAGAACGTCCCATTTAAAACGCACTGACAAAGGCAGTTCTTTTGAATTTTCCTGCGGACTTATTCTTTCAAAACCGTAAGGCAAAGACGTAACATACCAATTGCCACTGATGGAATATGTGCCGAGAAGAAGATTGTATTCGTCGTTTGTAGTTATATACTGATATTTGTATTCGCCTTTTTCAAGCGGTAAAGAAATTTCATAAGAGTTGTTTGCAGCGTCGTCAAGCATACGGGAACTATGAAAAACGCCGTTTAAAAACAATACAAGTTTAGGATAGCCCGCGCTCTGTTCAAGAAAAGGGTCAATATATTTAATTTCAAATTTTGCGTTTTCTTTATCGTATATTGAAAAAACATCTGAGCCGTGAACAGCCTTAAGAAGTTTTGTGCTTACATTGGTGACATAATCAAATTCAAAGAAGAACAAAGGCTCTAAATCATAATTATTTTCGGGTTCTGGCGCTGGGGACTGAAAATTCATAAAAGTCCCGCCGATAGCTTCTGTAACGATGTCTGCGCTAAGCCAATCTTTATACATCTGCAAATTCGCCGGTTTTAACTGCTGATAAAGAGTTATTTGATTCTCGCCCGAACCGTAAGACAAATATTCGGCAAACCCGCAAATCTGAAAGAAAAATATTGTCAACGCCGCCATAACAATACAAACATTAAGTTTTTTCATTATAAATTTTTTAAGTTTTTGCCTTTCATATAAAGTGAATCATCGGTATAGTCTTGGGCTTTCCTGCCTTTATTGTCAACCGCGTTTAAATCCGCGTTTGCCTTAATCAATACTTTTACGGCGTCTTCTTTCAAATATTGAACGGCATACATAAGAGGAGTTTTACCGTGAATATCTTTAATATTGATATTTGCTCCGTAGTCGACTAAGGCTTGTATCACGTTTGTTTTAGCGTGATGATAAGCTGTCATACCAAAAAATATAGGCGTTGCGGATTCTTTTGCATAAATCGCGTTAACATTTGCTTTATTTTTTATTAAAGATATTGCAACCTGAGGATGCGTTTCGTTAGCTACGGCTCGCATCAATGGAGTGCGTCCTTCTGCGTCTTGCTCTTCTAACTTTGCGCCTGATTTAATTAAAATATCCACATTTTCTTCATCGGTTCCATATCTTGCGGCTATTAGCAAAGGCGTATCGCCGACGGCGTTTTTTGCGTTGACATCTGCGCCTGCGTCTAGTAAAGATTGAATAACGGAAGGTTTATTTTGCATATATTCGCCTACGGCATACATCAAAGGAGTAGTTTTGTCTTCATCGTCGTAAGATTTCTCATATTGCGCGTTGACGTTTGCTTTCAATTTAATTAAAGCTAAAGCTATTTCAGGGTGTGAAGAATTTTTTCTTATCGCTATCATCAAAGGCGTATAACCGTTTTTATCTCTTTCTTCAATATTTGCGCCGCCATTAACTAATATATCTATAATCTCAGAATCTCTCGCATACCTAGAAGCGATTGACAACGGCGAATCTTGCGTTGCATTTTTTGCATTGACATCTGCGCCTGCGTCTAGTAAAGCTTGAATAACGGCAGGTTTATTTTGCGTCATATCGCCTACGGCATACATCAAAGGAGTAGTTTTATCTTCATCGTCGTAAGGTTTATTGTATGCCGCGTTGACGTTTGCTTTCAATTTAATTAAAGCTAAAGCTATTTCAGGGTGTGAAGAATTTTTTCTTATCGCTACCATCAAAGGCGTATAACCGTTTTTATCCCTTTCTTCAATATTTGCGCCGCCATTGACTAATATGTCTATAATTTCAGCTTTACTTGCGTTTCTTGCGGCGGTAAGCAAAGGAGTATTTCCCTCGCTGTCTTTTAAATTTACATTTTTCGGGTTTATAAATGTTTTAATTTCCCCAATATCTTCATTTTTTAACAGTTGATAAAAGGACTTATTATTTTTAGAATTAGCATGCTTATCCTGTCCGCTTGAAACTGACGATAAAAAGCTAAGACAGACAAATGCGGCAAGCAAGCAAAAATAATTTTTTTTCATAAAATCATACCCCTCTATTTTAATTATAATATTTTATAGCCCACATACAAAACGACGCTTTGATTGATTAAATCATAACTGTATTCGCTATAATTATACATATACTGATGTTCATTATGCATTTCTGCTCCAAAAGAAGTAAATCCAAGTTCAACTATAAAATCCTTTAACTCCCAGCCGATATTTAATCCATAATACAATGTTTGTTCCTCAACAATATCGTCTATTGGATAACTTTCATCCATTTTCCTTCTTAAATTTAAAGAATGCATCCCAGCTGTTTACTGCACAATTTTCCTTTTTGCAACTTCCCCGTCGTTTAAATACAAAGTGTCGGCAAAAATTGAAGACGCGCTAAAAACAAAAGAGACAACTAACAAAAACAATACTAAGTTTTTCATATCCTCTAGATCGGAAGAGCGTC
>JAISLV010000224.1 GCA_031277075.1 Endomicrobium sp.
TGCGTTTTGACGCTTGCATAGAGCCGCATTATCATTTTATTTGCGACAAGTGCGGCAAAGTCTACGATGCGGGGCAATGCTGCGGCGAAATTTTGAAAAGCGAAATAGAAGGACATACAATAAAAGACGTTTTCGTCTGTTTTAGCGGAATATGCAAAAGCTGTAAAGAAAAAAAATAATAAAACTTGAAAAACGGCTTGTAAAAATAGATAATAAAATACAAATTAATTTTTTGGAGGTCTCGTTATGGAAAAATGGAGATGTTCTACTTGCGGATACGAATACGACCCTGCGATAGGAGACGCCGACGCGGGCATTGCCGCAGGAACTCCTTTTGAGCAATTGCCTGAGCAATGGGTTTGCCCTGTATGCGGCGTAGGCAAAGACGCTTTTGAAAAGGAATAATTATGAAGACTGTTTATTTGGATAATCAGTCTAATACAAAACTTGACGAAAAAGTTTTTGAAGTTATGAAACCGTATTTTACCCAGTATTACGGAAATCCTCAGAGCATATATTCTTTCGGCGCGGTTTCTAAAGACGCTATTGAAGAGGCGCGGCGCGGCGCAGCCGATTTAATAAACGCGGCTCCTAATGAAATTATCTTTACGGCGACGGCGTCTGAAGCGAATAATTTAGCCGTAAAAGGCATGGCTTACGGTTTAAAAGATAAAGGCAGGCATATAATAATTTCCGCCATAGAGCATTTTTCAGTTTTAAACGCCGCAAAACGCCTTGAAAAAGACGGTTTTGAAATTTCTTATATCGGCGTTGACAAAAAAGGGAACGTAAAAGAAGAAGAACTTAAAAAAGCGCTGAGGGCTGACACAATTTTAGTTTCAATACAATACGCTAACCCCGAAATAGGCGCTATACAGGATATAAAAAAACTTGTTGAAATTGTTAAAAAAGGCGGGAAAGCCGCGTTTCATACCGACGCGGTTTGTGCTTGCGGGGTTTTGCCCGTCGACGCGGCGGCATTGGGCGTTGACGCTTTGACAATTTCCTCGCCGCTTATGTACGGACCAAAAGGCGCGGCGGCTTTATATCTTAAAAAAGGAACGAAAATCGTCCCTCAAATCGACGGCGGCGTGCAGGAATTTTCTAAACGCGCAGGCTCGGAAAACGTTCCCGCTATAGCGGGTTTCGGGCAGGCTTGTAAAACGGCAAAACAAGAACTTGAGCAAAACGCAAAACAAATGGCGGTTTTGAGAGACAAACTTATATCGGAACTGCCTAAAAGAATAGAACATATTTATTTAAACGGCGCGCCTCAAAATGAAAACCGCCTGCCAAATAACGTCAATTTTTCTATAGAGTTTGTAGAGGGCGAAGCTCTGTTTTTGCTTTTAGACGCAAAAGGAATTATGGCTGCGTCGGGGTCTGCGTGCGCAAATAAAAATCTGAAAATGTCGCATGTTTTAGACGCTACAGGGGTTGATACGGCGGTCGGACAAGGGTCAATTTTATTTACGCTTTCAAAATATAATACCGACGAAGAAATAGATTACGTTTTAGAAGAATTCCCGAAAATAGTTCAAAGGTTAAGAGAAATGTCGCCTTTGTATTCGTATTTTGTAAATACGGGAAAAAGAAAAGAAGCAGGTCCGGGAACGGATTATGAACACGAACATGACCATTGCGATATAGACGAAGACGCTTAGAAGTTAAAGGCGTCTCTAAAACCCTATAATGTTTGTACTTGCCGCAAATTTTGCGGCAGCTCAAAGAAGAAAATGCAAGACGCTTCCTAAGAGCAAGGACGGACAAATTTTCTAATGCGGCAAACGCAGAGACAATGTCTCAAGGCGCAAGGCAAGGACGGACGTTAGGGTTTTTGCAAGACGCCCTTAAAGGAGAAAATATGCCCTTTTATTCTGAAAAAGTTATGGAACATTTTGCAAACCCCAGAAATGTCGGGGAAATAAAAGACGCCGACGGCGTGGGAGAAGTTGGAAACCCCGTCTGCGGCGATATGATGACTTTTTATATTAAAGTCAAAAACAATATAGTAAGCGACGTAAAATTTAAGACTTTCGGCTGCGGCGCGGCTATTGCCGTGTCGTCTATGGTTTCTGAAATGGCAATGGGAAAAACAGTCGAAGAAGTTATGAAAATTACAAACGCCGACGTGGCAAAAGAACTTGGGGGGCTGCCGCCAAATAAAATGCACTGCTCTAATCTCGGCGCGGACGCTCTTCATAAAGCCGTAAAAGATTATAGGCAAAAACAGGGAGTAAAGTGATGTCTCAAAAATGCCTCTGTAAATTTTGCAATAAAGAGCTTACAAACGGCTGTTTGTCGCCGTCGTTTTGCAAACCGTGCGGCGTCAAAGAAAACGGGAATATAAAAATTTGCCCAATATGCAAATCGCAATATTTGGCGGAATATGAAGAATGCCCGTCGTGCGCGAAAAAAGAAAGCCCGCGCGGTTAAAGAGCGTATTGCAAAAACCATAAAGCCTGTCGCAAGCCTTTCGCATTGGGGCGTTTCTAAAAACATATAATGTTAGAACCAAGCATTATATGTTTTTGCAAGACGCGCTAAAGGCTTGAGAACGAAACGGCGGCGCAAGAAAAAACCGCAAATAAAATCGCGGGGTTTTGTAAAGATTTTTGAGAAATATTGCCGCTATATCGGCTTTGCCGGCGCGGTTAATTCTCAAAAAAGCAAAAGGAGTTTGTAAATGTCTGCGCATTTAATAAAAGAAGATCGGAAGAGCACA
>JAISLV010000225.1 GCA_031277075.1 Endomicrobium sp.
CTTTCTATGGCGTTTAGCATATTTGTTAGCGTTATAGCGTTTGTGTTTTGGTCTGACTTTCGGTTTGCTGTCCCTGAAAATTCCAATACAGAATCCGCTGTAGGCGGTTTTTACCGCTATATTAAGGTTTTCTTAGTCTCATTTATTTGTTTAATGGCAATGTGGATGTCTTATCAGGCGTCAAGCGGCATATTTTTGGTTATGATTTTAGGTTTGACGTTAAAAGATTTTTTAGATAATGTAAGAATTAAGAATATTCTGAAGAAAAACTTAATTTTTATCAGCTCGTATTTTTTTGCGGCTCTCATTTTTAAGTTTGCTATGCCTGCGCCGAAAGGTTATAGGAAAACCGAGATATTTGCGTTTTCTGAGATGATAAGCGGGCTTTATTATAACATCGCAGAGCTTTTTAAAACGCTTTTGTCTTATCTAAATGAGGTTTGGAACATTTTGGCAGTTTTATTGTTCATTTGTTTTATAGCGTCTCTTATTATTTTTTCAAAGCGCAAAAGGGCGTTTATTTTATCCGACGTCGTTGCAGGCGTTTTATTTGTCGCGCTTGCAGTGCCTGCGTCTTACGGAGCTTTTTTGGTACTAAAGGAAAATCCTCTCAACGGAAGGTCTTTGATAGGCATTGGCATGGTTCTTGCAATAATCGGCATTATTACTACAAAAAATTTTAATCAGCTTTGGCAAAAATTTATGGCTGTTCCACTGTTGATTTTGCTTTATTCTTTTCTTGTATTTTCTTTTGCTTTTGGCAATGTTTTGGCAGACCAAGAGCGATATGCAAATTTTAGAAACGAATTATTATTAGATGACTTATCGCGGATATGGACAAGCAAGGATGCAGTTGCAAAGACTAAGCTGCAAATAGAAGGAAATATAGGGAGGACAGACGTTGCAATACATGTAGCTTCGCGTTATCCCGTGATAAAAAGTATCTGGGGGCAGGTAGGTTTGCAAGATGACTGGTTTGGTTTTTCCAAGTTAAGATATTATTACAATCGCAAGCAAGAAAGAATCTCTAATAGAGACAGAAAAATGGATGCAAATAAAATGAAAACAGTTTTAGACACATATTACCACACTATTAAAGAAGGCGAAAACGGAGACGTCTTGGTTATTTTAAAATGAAAAAAATAACAATTTTAATTCCATGTTACAACGAAGAAGAAGTTTTGCCAAAATTATTTGAACGTTTAGAGATACTTACTAAATCTCAAAGCGCGTTTGATTGGCAATTGCTTTTTGTAAACGACGGCTCAAACGACCGCACGCGTGAAATGATTGTAGAAGAAGCAGAAAAACCTAACGTCGCTTATATCAACTTATCAAGAAATTACGGCAAGGAAACGGCAATGGCGGCGGGAATTGCAAATGTCAACGCCGACGCCATGATTATAATTGACGCCGATTTACAAGACCCGCCTGAATTGATCCCAGATATGATTAAACTTTGGCAGCAAGGCTATGACGACGTTTATGCCAAGAGAAAATCGCGACAAGGAGAAACTTTTTTTAAGAAATTGACGTCGTCGCTTTATTATAAGGTCTTGCAGAAATCAACAAATATACACATTCAAGCAGATACGGGTGATTTTCGCCTGCTTGACAGAAAATGTATTCTGGCTTTGCAAAGCATAGAGGAAACAAACCGCAACACAAAAGCGCTTTTTAGTTGGATAGGGTATAAAAAAGCTGAGATTTTATACGACCGCGCGCCGCGAGCTTTAGGAAATACAAAATGGAATTACGCAAGACTATTTGCTCTTGCCGTTGACGGGATACTATCTTTTACTATCGCGCCTTTAAGATTTGCTATATTTGCAGGCTTTTTCATTGCTATTTTTGCGTTTGGATACGCGGCAAGCGTGCTGATAAAAACTTTAATATTTGGAATAGACTGGCCGGGATATGCGTCGCTTATGATAGTTGTTTTGTTTTTGGGCGGCGTGCAGCTTGTGTCAATCGGCATTTTAGGTGAATATATCGGCAGAATTTTTACCGAGACAAAAAAACGTCCATTATATTTTATTGAGAGTAAAAATTTAAAACAATAAAATTTTTGAAGCGTTCTTGATATTGTAATCCGCTTAGTTATCTGCAGCTATTCTATCCAAAAACATGTTAAGAAACAAACATTTACTTAGTAATTTCTGAAAATACGGTTAGGCAGAAAAAAATAATAAAGGCATAATATAAGCTAAAGCAATAACATAATTTAAGTTGTCTGACAATCCGCAGTTTATGTTTTGATTTTCATATAATGCTTTTTTGTGCTTGCGTTTCTATTTTGCGTAATTTACATTGACCAACAGATATTTTTTTCATAGAATTTTTATAAATAAATTCAATAAAATTAAAGCGGGGAAAATGAAAAAATTACCTACAAGCGCTCAATCGTTTGAGGTTTTAAGGCAGGCGGAGTATGTGTATGTTGATAAAACAAAATACATTTATGAATTGATAAACAGCGGGCGGGTATATTTTCTTTCCCGTCCTCGCAGGTTTGGAAAATCTTTGCTGATAAGCGCTTTTGAAGAATTATTTAACGCAAATAAAAAACTTTTTGAGGGATTGTATATTTATGACAAATGGAATTGGGACGAAAAAAATCCCGTTTTGCATTTGGATTTTACCGACCTTGCATATAACACCCCCGAAGAACTAAAATCAACTTTGAGTAATTTCCTTGATAAATCTGCGGAAGGCAATGAAATATCATTACGCAACGATATGCCTGTTTCTGTAAAGGTATATAATCCTTTTTCAACGCTTTTGCTTTTTGAAAAAAGAGAGTTTGCAAACCGCTGGTTTCGCACTGGAACGCCTACGTTTCTTATGGAGTTAATTCACAAACACAACAGACCTCAGGCTTTTCTTGAGACTATAATTTTGCCGAGCAGTTCATTTGAAAGTTATGACCCTGACAATTTAAACGAAATTCCTCTATTATTTCAAACGGGGTATCTTACCGTAACTAATAAAATATCCAGTATAGACGGCGTTGAATATACGCTTGATTTTCCAGATAGAGAAGTGAAAGATTCTTTTCTTCAATATTTGTTGAGTTTTTACACCGCCTATCCCTCCGAATCAATGCCTGAAATGTTTAAAAATATATCGGAACAGTTAAAAATTTTAGACGCGCAGGGATTGCAAGACAGTCTGACTGCATTGTTGGCGCATATCCCGTATCAAATAAGGCAAGAAAGCGAAGCGTATTATCATTCAATATTTTTAGTATGGCTTAAAACATTGGGGTTTAACATACAAGGCAAAATAAGTACTGACAAAGGCAGAATAGACGCAATTTTAAAACAAGACGACTTTACAATAATAGCAGAAATTAAATACGGAATAAAAAAACAGCTTGAAGAAATGTTAGAAACCGCATTAAAACAAATAAAAGACAAAAAATATTACGCGTATTTAGACAAAAAAATCATTTTATTGGGCATTGCATTTAACGGCAAAGAAGTTAAATGCAAAATGAGAAAACTTTAACTTTTATCAGCTTTTTTCATTACCCTCTTACCTTGCCTGACTTCTAAAATATATTAAAATCAGCCTTATCAATGGCATTATTCATATAAATTCACCTGACTTTCGCGCTTTGGCATTTTTTTTGAGATTTTTATATATAAAAAAGTATTAAAAGTGGTTGCCAAATAAAGGAATTTTGTAAAATAGGCGAAAGAAAAGATATATTTGCAAAGAAAGTAGCAAAGAAAAAAATAGCATTAGAGTGAAGATAGTAATCAAAGAAGTAAGAGAAAGAATAGATGAACAACAAACGGCAGATGCTGAAACAAGTTCAGCATGACAGGAACGGCAACGATAGGCTTTGTGGTCGCCAAAGTGGTCAAGTCATACGACAAAACACAATGAACAACAAACGACAGATGCTGAAACAAGTTCAGCATGACAGGAACGGCAACGATAGACTTTGCCTCATCGCCGTCACCCAAAACTGACGCGAATGCGTCACCCTGAACTTGTTTCATGGTCTCTTTCAGGGTCTGTCCTTGCCTTTCGTAGTTGTCCGTCATTCTGAACTTGTTTCAGAATCTGTTGTTAAGCATCGACGGCAAAAGATAACGGCAGATGCTGAAACAAGTTCAGCATGACAGGCACGGCAACGATAGACTTTTGGAA
>JAISLV010000191.1 GCA_031277075.1 Endomicrobium sp.
GCTTGTCGTTTTTACTAATTTTTACAACACTGTAACAGCGGGAAATTTTATTTTTTCTATGGTTTTATTTATACCTGTATATTTTGCCGCGCTAAAATTTGCGAATTATTACAGAGCTAATTTAATGAAGAAAATTTTAAAATGGCGTATAACTAAACTTTTGTTTGTCGGTTCGGTTTCTTATAAAATAATTAAATAGCTGTGAAGCGAATGTCTCGACGGTTGTTTTTTCTTTGGAGCGGTAATGAAAATATTTAGGTTTTCTTTCATATTGCCTGCGGCTGCCGTAATTGCTGCGGTTTTTATTTTTACGCTTTATTTTTTAGACGATTACATAAAAGAATCGTTAATTTTTACGGGCGAATCTATTTTTGGCGCAAAAGTAGACATATCTTCCGTTCAAACTTCTTTTAGTTCTTTAGGCGTAAACATATCGGGTTTAAAAATCGGCTATAAAGACGACGAATATAAAAATCTTATAGACATAGACAATATAAATTTTAAAGTAAGATTTATTCCTCTTCTTTCAAAAAAAATCATCATAGACAATATGAGCGCCGACGGCGTTAAGTTGAAAACAAAAAGAACCGTTTCGTCAAAACTTCCGCCAAAACAAGAGAAAAAAATAAAAAAAAGCGAGTATCCTTCTTTTGCCCAAAAAGCGCTTACGCAAATAAAAGAGCAGGGCGTTAAAGAGTTTAACGCTTTCCCAAGCGTTCAAAAGTTTAACGAAATTCAAAACCAGATAAAAGATTTTTCTCCGCAAAGCGTAGTGGATATGGCGGGCATAAAATCTGTCGGAGCAGTTCAAAATTATTATGTTGAGCTTATGGGAAAATACGATTCTTATTTAAAAGATATTAACGAACAGAATTTTAAACAATTATACGAAGAAGTTTCGGCTCTTTCTAACGAAATTATAAAAGTAGACGTTAAAACGCCGCAAGATATAAAAAAACTCACGTCTCTTTTATCCCGCGTAAAAAATGAGAAGAAAAAAGTAGAGAAAAACTATAATGCCTTAAAAACAATCAAAAATTCTCTGCTCAAAGACGCAAAAGCGTCAAAGACGGCTTTTAAAGACGTAAACGCGCACATTTCGCAAGATGTAGACAATATATCGGAAAAACTGTCAATACCGTCTTTTGATTTAAAAGGAATAAGCAAAATGCTTTTCGGCGGGGCTTGGGTGGAGCGCGTTGAAAAAGTTTTATATTATTTAACTATCATAAAAAAATATATGCCTAATAACTCTGACAAGTATGCTTTTGAAACTAAAGAACGTAAAAAAGGAAGAGACGTTTCATATCCGCTTAAATCAGTTTTGCCAAAACTTTTAATTTCAAACATTTCTCTTGCAGGGGAGTTTGGCGGAAAAGACGGTAAAGCGATAGCTTTTAGCGGAAACGTTAAAAACATAACTTCCAATCAAAAACTTATAGGCAAAGCCGCTTCTTTTGAGATAAAAGGAAACGACGCGCAACGGACAGTTGAGCTGTCGGGCGTTTTTGACAGATTAACCGATACTCCTTCCGACAAGTTAATTTTTATTATGGACGGGCTTGACGCCGACGGCTTAAACATCCCTTCTACAGATTACACGCCTTCTTTTAAAAACGCCAAAACGGGTTTTAAAGCGGAATTTGCTCTTTTAGGTTCAGATTTTATTTCAAGCGCTTCGGTAAAGATAACGGGAATAACTTATAATGCAGACGGCAAAGAATTTGAAAACGTTGATAAAAATATAAAAAAATACCTTGCGGCTATGTGGAACGGAGTAAATTCAATAGACGTAAAAACGGGAATATCCATTTCAGAAAAAGGCGGAATAGATTTTTATTTTTCGTCTGACATTGACAAAATTCTATCGGGCAAGTTTTCTTCAATACTTTCTTCAGCTGTAGGCGACGTAAAAGTAAAAATACGCAAAGAAGTAACGCAATACGTTGAAAGCCAAAAGGGAGTTTTACAAGCAGAAGCCGATAAATACGCCGCCGACCTTCAAAAAGAAATTGACGTTAAATTAAAATCTCTCTCAAAACAAGACAAAGCCTTAAAAACCTTAATATCAAAGAGAGAAAAAGACCTAAAACTTCGATCGCTACCATCTTTGATTCCAAAAAAATAAAATAAGGGCGCGGCATATCCGCTATTTTAAATAGGCTATCGGCGTCAATTGCCGACATCCGCTGAAATAATTTGCGCCTAAAAACCCAATTCTCAAAATACTTGCATTTTTTTCGTCAAAAAACAAAAAACTCGCCGCAAACAGGCTTAAAACTGCATTATATACAATGCGGGCTTAAATATTTGCCGCCTTGACACCCATACAGGGTATGTTGTATAATGTCCGATATGATAAAAAAATACAAAATATCAGGTATGTCTTGCGCAGGATGCGGCGCGTCAATAGAGAGGACGGTCGCTAGGCTTAAAGGCGTAAATTCCGTTTCGGTGAACCTTTTGCGCAATTCTATGAACGTTGATTACGACGACGCGAAATTGAACTCCAAAGAAATCGCGGACGCCGTAATAAATTTAGGATACGGAGCAAAAACTTCTGACGGCGGCGAGCAAAATTCCTACGACGGCGCGGGCTTATCTTCATCAGCAGACGAAACGTCTTTTGTAAAAAAGAGACTTTTCTTTTCGGCGCTTTTTCTTATCCCTTTGCTTTATATTTCAATGGGGCAAATGGCAGGGCTTCCTCTTTTTTCTTTTCTTTCGGGGCATAAAAACGTTTTCAACTACGTTTTTGCGCAGCTTATTCTTTGCGCCCCAATAATTTATTTTAATAGAAATTATTTTTATAAAGGGTTTAAAAGTTTAATTAAAGGCGCGCCCGTTATGGATTCTTTGATAGCCATAGGCGCGTCTGCGGCGATAGCGTATAGCCTGTATTCGTGCTTTATGACGTTTTACGGGGCTAGAATAATATACGATTACAATTTTGCCCACAAATACGCTATGGATTTATATTTTGAATCCGCAGGAACTATTCTTACCTTTATTACGCTCGGAAAATATCTTGAAACCTTGTCAAAAAACAAAACCGCGTCGGCGGTTTTAAAACTTATGAAACTTGCGCCAAAAACCGCTTACGTTGAAAGGGACGGTAAAATCTTTGAGACGCCTTTTGAAGAAATACGCGTCGGCGATATTATAATAGTTAAATCGGGCGAAAGTCTTGCCGCCGACGGCGTTATATCGGAAGGCTGCGGTTTTATTGACGAATCTTCTTTAACGGGGGAAAGCGTTGCGTCGGAAAAAGTATGCGGGGCAAAGGTTTTTGCAGGGACGATAAACAGAGACGGCTATTTTAAAATGAAAGCCGTCTGCGTCGGAAACGATACTACGCTTTCAAAAATAATTAAGCTGGTAAAAGAAGCTGGAAGCCAAAAGCCGCCAATATCGCATTTGGCTGACAAGGCTAGCGCTTATTTTGTTCCCATAGTTATGGCTGCGGCTTTGATTACCGCTTTAATTTGGCTGTCGTGTTGCGGGGCAAGCGCGAGTTTTGCTCTGTCGTGCGCGATAGCCGTTTTAGTAATAAGCTGTCCGTGCGCTTTGGGGCTTGCTACGCCCGTAGCGGTAATGTCTGCTTGCGGCAGAGGCGCGCAGGAC
>JAISLV010000091.1 GCA_031277075.1 Endomicrobium sp.
TAAGTGGAACAGCCTTGCGACCCGTGTAAAATTACCATACACCCTTCAATTCCCATCAAGGCTTGAGCCGCCCCAAGCGGTTTGCACATTTTGCATGGATTAACGGTAAGATTAACATATGGTTTTTTCATATTTGCCTCAAGTTAAAATCTTCATTTAGATTTAATCGCCGTTTAAACAATACGTCTACTGTCTTAGAAATTTCCAAACCGGGCTGTTGAGAGATTCGCTTATTTCTTTTGCAAAATTTACCGCTCCTTCAAAACCGGCTAAAGCGTATTTTCTTTCGTGGTTATGGTCGCAAAAAGCGACGCCGAGCTTGTATGCAAGCGGTCTTTCTTTTACTCCGCCGACTAAAATGTCGGCGCCTTTTTGAATCATAAATTTTTCAAGTTCCGAAGGGTTTGCGTCGTCAAGCACAACGGCGTCTGAGTCTACTAAAGAAGAAATTATTTCGTAGTCTTCTTTTTTGCCCGTTTGCGTTCCCGCTAAAACCGTTTTCATTCCAAGCTCTTTAAACTGGTTTATAAGAGAAATCGCTTTAAACCCTCCGCCTACGTAAATTGCGGCTTTGCGTCCGCGCAGTAAAGGAATATATTTGTCAAGCTCGGCTTTTGTTTTAGGCGACATGCGTAATATAAGAGCTTTTGCTTTTTTCAAAATTTCGTCGTTATTAAAAAATTGAGCTATGCGCAAAAGACTTGCGCAAACGTCGTCTACGCCGAAGAAACTTACCTTAATATATGGAACGCCGAAAACGTCTTCCATCGTTTTTGCAAGGTATGTCATAGAACCCGCGCATTGAACGATATTTAAAGCGGCTTTGGGAGCTTTGATAATTTCTTCGTATTTTGAGTCGCCGGTAAATTTTGAAATTACTTCAACGCCTATTTCTTTTAAATAATTGCTGATAATCCATATTTCGCCCGCAAGGTTGAAATCTCCCAAAATATTTACCGAAACCCCGCCGCCTGCTTTACCTGCCGCGCCTGAAGGCGCGCTTCCTTCCATAAGTTTCATCAGCGCATCGCATGCGGCTTTATACCCTTGCATTTTTGCGCCGGAAAACCCGGGCGATTTTACGTTTATCACCCTTGTATTATATTTGCTTTCGGCGTATCTGCAAACGCTTTCTACGTCGTCGCCTATAACGCCTACGATGCAAGTGGAGTAAATAAAAATTAATTTAGGGCTATAGTTTGCGCATATTTCGTCGACGGCTGCGGTAAGTTTTTTTATTCCTCCAAAAATCACTTCTTTTTCAGATAAGTCGGTAGAAAAACTATTGCGGTATAAATCAGAACCGCTGGAAAGGCTTCCTCTTATATCCCACGTATACGACGCGCAGCCTATAGGACCGTGAACTATATGATAAGCGTCTGAAATAGGGTTTAAAACTACTCTTGCGCCGCAATAAACGCAAGCGCGCTGCGATACCGCGCCCGCAAGGCTTTCCCCGCCGCATTTCATATCGCCGCCGCAAGAGCCGTATTTTATAAAACCTTCTCTTTCTGTCAATACTCCGTCTTTATTTAAAGACATTTTAAACCCCGCAATGTTAAAATTAAATCTCTGCGCGCTTTAGCCCGCAGTTATTTTTAACCGCTCTTACATTACTAATTCAAAATCTTCGTCGGCTGCGTCCGCCTCTCTTTTATCCATCAATACGTTTAGCAAGAGTTCAAGTATTCTCATTGCGCCGCGATATCCGACCATCGGCATATAAGGATGCACATATCTGTCAAGTATCGGAAACCCCATGCGCAAAAACGGAATATTTTCGGCGCGGGCAATTTGTTTGCCGTGCGTTCCTCCGATAAGCAAATCTACTTTATCGGATTTTAATCTTTGATGAAGTTCAAACAAGTCGGCAGAATGTTTTACAAATCCGTCTTTTGCTCCGAACTTGTCAAAAAGTTCTTTGCCTTTAATTTCAAAAGAAGGGTCGGGCGTTCCTGTAATAAGAAATTTTGGAATCATCCCTAGCGAAAAACAAAATTCCGCCAAACCTAAAACGGTGTCGGGGTCGCCGTATATAGCCGCAGTTTTTTTATCGTAATAAGGATGCGCGTCTATCATAATGTCAACTAACTGCCCTCTCTCTTCTTCAATTTCTTCGGGGACGGGCTTTCCCGTAATTTCCGTAAGTTTTAAGATAAAATCGTCTGTAGCCTCTATACCTATAGGAAGTCCTAAAATATGCTCTTTAATTTTACACTGTTTTCCAAGCAGGCGCGCAGCCGCCGAAACTGCGGTTTCGCCAAGCCCTAAAACGCAAGAAGAATTTCCTGCGTCTTGCATTTCTTCCACAGTCGCGCCGCCTTTAGGATACATTTCAAACTTCCCGGTCATCGGGCTGTCTAAAACGCCTGAAGTGTCTGGAAACATTATAAAAGGAACGCCCATTTGTTTTAAAATGCGTTTAATTTCTCTCATATCTCCGGGATTTACAAATCCGGGAATTACGCATATCTTTCCGTTTGAAACGCCTGTGTTTTTTGAAAAATATTTAACCATACTTTTTACCATATTAGAGTATCCCGTTATATGAGACCCCACATAGCTTGGCGTGTTTGTATGAATTACATATTTGCCTTCAGGGACGTTTTCAAGCTGTCCGATAATTGTGGGTATGTCGTCGCCGATGGTCTCTGACAAACAAGTGGTATGCACGGCTATAACGCGCGGCTTATAAATTTCAAAAATATTTTTTACCGCCGTTTTTAAATTGCTTCCGCCGCCAAAAACAGACGAGCCTTCCGTAAAAGAGCTTGTAGTAGCCATTACGGGGTCTTTAAAATGCCTTGTCAAAAAAGTTCTGTGATAAGAACAGCACCCTTGCGACCCGTGGCTGTGCGGCATACATTCGTATATGCCTAAAGCCGCATACATCGCGCCTACAGGCTGGCAGGTTTTAGCAGGATTAATTCTCAAAGCCTTTCTTTCTTTATATTCATTAGGCGTAAGTTCTAACATTATTTTGCACCTCCTGCGGCGACCGCAAATTCCGCAGTAATCGCGGGTTCTTTTCTCCATGGCGGCGTAGTATATCCCCATGTCGGCGTGGTTATGCCCATAGAAACGTCTCTTGCAAAATTTACCGCTCCTCTAAAACCGGCGTAGGGTCCGCCGTAATCGTAGGAATGCAGCTGGCGCGACAAAACTCCCGATTTTTGAGCCACAAATTTATCTTTTATGCCCGAAAATAAAATATCAACTTTCAGCATTTTTATAAATTCTTCGGTTTCTATATGGTTTAAGTCGTCTATTACTATGCTTCCGTCGGGCATATCTTTAATCATTCCCGCGTAATAATTCAAAGGTATTTCTTTTGAGAGCTTCTCGTATTCCTCTTTTGAAAGACGCATTTTAAATTTTTCGGGGTCTGGCGCAATTTTCAGCTCTTGTATATTTTTACTGTCCGCGTCTTCTTTTATAGAGGGTATAACTTCTCTTCCTTCGTAATCGTCTCTGTGAGCAAACTCGTAGCCCGCCATAACCGTTGTAACGCCCAACGATTTTAAAAGATTTTGATAGTGATGCGCTCTAGAGCCGCCGACGTATAAAACCGCTTTTTTTCCGTTTAAAATTTTTCTGTATTTTTCAATATCTTCTTGCACCTCTTCTACTTCTTGCGCTATCACTTCTTCCGTGCGGGCGGTTAAAGACGGGTCGTTAAAATATTTAGCCATATCGCGCAGAGATTTTATTGTGTGGTCTACGCCGATAAAATTTATTTTAAGCCAATCCGCTCCGTATTTAGTATGCATCATTTCGCCTATATAGTTTATTGAGCGGTGGCACTGAACTACGTTTAAATTTGCCGCGTGAGCGTTAATCAGCTCTTCATATGCTCCGTCGCCGGTCATAACGGATATTATTTCATAACCTATTTTTTTTAATATTCTGCCTATTTCCCAGCCGTCGCCGCCGATATTGTATTCGCCCAAAATATTTATTCTAAATTTACCTTCTTCAACTTTCATATCGCCTTTTCCTATAACTTTTGTTATAAGACCGTTATTTGCTATATGATGCCCGCCCGACTGGCTTACGCCTTTATAACCTTCGCAGCTAAAAGCCGTAACGTTTATCCCGTGCTTTTTTTCCGCAGCGGCGGCTACGGCGTGTATGTCGTCGCCGATGAGACCCACCGGGCATGTTGAAGCTATCATAACCGCAGGAGGATGAAACAGTTCTACCGCTTCGTCTATAGCTTGAGCCAGCTTTTTTACCCCGCCAAACACTATATCGCTTTCTTGCATATCGGTAGTAAAACAATACTGAACAAAATTTTTGCCGTTTCTGCCTTTAGCTTTATTTCTTCTTGTTCCCCAAGCGTAATAAGAACATCCTACAGGTCCGTGAACTATAACGCACACGTCCTGCAAAGGACCTAAAACCACGCCTTTACACCCGGCATAACAGCAGCCTCTGCTTGTAATAATGCCGGGAACTGTTCTAGTATTTGCCGTTATTTCTTTTTTATCGCCGCCTTTTTCAAGTATATGCTCTTTTCTGTTTCTAAACACTGCGGCAGGATAATGGTCTAATATATTCTGAATGGCTTTTGACATTTTTACCTCCTTTTCTTATATCGGTCGCGGCTTTGATTTTCAAAACATTTTTTAGGCGAGTTTTTTTAACGCCTAAAATATTTTGCGTCTTAAACCGCTATTTCTCCGCTTTCGCCGGTTCTTATTCTGTATACCTCATTTATGGGCATAACAAAAATTTTGCCGTCGCCCGGCTTGCCCGTTGAATTTACGTCTATAATAATTTTTGCTATTTTTTTAACTTCGTCGTCTTTTACGACTATATTTATAAAACGTTTGGGCAAAAGTCTATACGCTTCTGTAATTTGAGCAAGCCCTACGCTTTCAGGCGAATTTAACGAATTATTTACCGCGTCTAAAATTTGAACGGCTATTTGTTTTTTTCCGCGTCCCATAACTTTGCTGCAAGTCATAGACGGAAACCCTGCGTCTCTCAAAGCGTCTTTTGTCTGATTAATCATATTTTGTCGTATAACGGCAAAAATTTCTTTCATTTTTCCTCCGATATGGCTTTGTAAAAACAAAAAAGCAAACTCTGCGATAAAGTTTTATTTTATATTGTCATAATTCTTTTTTTGCCGAACTTATCGTATATACTTCTTCTACGGGAGAGACAAAAATTTTTCCGTCGCCAAAAGCGCCTTTTTCTCCCGTTTTTGCCGTTCTCATCAACACTTTCACAACGTCGTCTTTATCTTCTTCTTTCACCACAAGCATAAGCATTTCTTTAGGAATTTCGTCGTATACTACGTCGCCTATTTTTATTCCTCTTTGCCGACCTCTTCCAGCTACGTCCAACTTTGTCACAGCAGGAAATCCCGCGTCGTTTAATTCGTTTATAACCAAAGCCGTTTTTTCAGGTCTTATAATAGCTCTTACTAAAACCATAATTCCCCCTCCGTTTTTCATTTATTTGCGCCTGTTTCTAAAAATACCGCGCGGATTTTTACGCCGCCTAATTCTTGCGGCGCGATTTATATTCCCGCCATTCCAAATTCCATCATCAATTGTTCAAGCCTTTCTTGTTTCATAGGCTGCGGAATTACAAACATATCGTTTCCGTCTATGGCTTTGGCAAGCATTCTGTATTCTTCGGCTTGAGCGCTTTTTTCGTCGTAATCTATAACGGTCTTTTTATTTATTTCAGCGCGCTGAACAAGATTGTCCCTTGGGACGAAATAAATCATTTGCGAACCCAGCTCTTTTGCAAAAGCCCGTATTAAATCTTTTTCCCCGTCGACTTTTCTGCTGTTGCATATAATTCCGCCAAGCCGCACTCCGCCGGTATTGGCGTATTTTTGAATGCCTTTAGATATATTGTTTGCAGCATACATAGCCATAAGTTCGCCTGAAGCCACGATATAAATTTCGCGGGCTTTTCCTTCGCGTATAGGCATTGCAAAGCCGCCGCAGACTACGTCGCCCAAAACGTCGTAAAAGACATAATCTAAATCGGCTTCGTAAGCGCCGAGCTGTTCAAGCATGCCTATAGAAGTTATTATTCCGCGTCCTGCGCATCCCACGCCCGGCTCAGGTCCGCCCGATTCAACGCATCTAATGTTTGCAAAACCCTTTTTCATAATGTAGTCAAGCTCTATGTCTTCGCCCTCTTCGCGCAAAGTGTCTAAAACGGTTTTTTGAGCCAATCCGCCAAGCAGCAACCTTGTAGAATCAGCTTTCGGGTCGCAGCCGACCACCATAATTTTTTTACCCATTTCCCCAAGCCCTGCCGTTAAATTTTGCGTAGTTGTCGACTTCCCTATTCCGCCTTTCCCGTAAATTGCGACTTGTCTCATTGTATCCTCCTTAAGTGATTGTCTATAAAAACCCTAACGCCCGTCCTTGCCGCGTCTTGAGAGACATTGTCTCTGCGGCATTTTGGCGCCAGAAAATTTGTCCGTCCTTACTTTTATGACGCCCTTCATTTTCTTCTTTGACCTGCCGCAAAATCTGCGGCAATTACGAGCATTATAGGTTTTTGCAAGACGCCCAAGTGATTTTTTTATAAAAAATAAAACGGCGCGGGAGATATATGTCCCCTGCGCCGTTGCAGTAAATAAAATTCTATTAAGTTGACAAAAACAAAAAGACGCCCGAAAACAAAGTTTCAAGGCGCCTTTGCGCTTTACAGTATTAAGTTGACAAGAATATATAAAGTTATTTATATTTTGTCAAGCAATTTTTTTGCGAAGACAATCCGCGACTCTCGCCCCCGCTCTCTCCTGCAAGCAGAGAAGCGCCAATTGCGCCGCTGTTTGAGATTTTATCATAGCTTTTTATGCGTTTACCCGCGCTTTTATGAACAAAGTTGCCGTCTTCATTATCGCTTAGGTTTTATCGTTAAACAGGTCTTCCATATCTTTTGGAAGCGGAGCTAGAAAAGAAATCTCTTTACAGGTTCTTGGATGAGTAAAAATTATATTGTAGGCGTGGAGCATTTGTCTTGTATATGTTTTTCCATCTATCGTTTCGGGACCGCCGTATTGAACGTCGCCAACTACGGGGTGATTAATATATTTCATGTGGCTTCTTATCTGATGAGTTCTTCCCGTGATAATTCTTATTTCAAGCAAAGTGTAGTCTTCTTTTCTTGATACTACTTTAAACTCGGTAATCGCCATTTTTTTTGCCGTAGGATTAACGGACATTATTTTTCTATTTTTAGGACTGCGCCCCAAAGGAGCTTCTATTCTTCCTCTGTTTTCAGCGATAATTCCTTTGACGGCGGCGAGATACGTTTTTCGGACGGCTCTGTTTTGAAGTTGTTTTGAAACGCTTATTTTAGCTTTTTCGTTTTTTGCAAAAATGATAAGCCCCGACGTGTCTTTGTCAAGCCTGTGGACTAAATAAGGAACGAAATTGCCTTGAGAATACGCGCTGACAGCGTTTAGCAATGTGCCTGAAGGATGACCGTAAGACGGATGCGTCACTATTCCATGCCGCTTGTTTACAACTAAAATATCGTCGTCTTCATAGATTATGTCCAGCTCTATTTTTTCGGGTTTTATTTCGCGCGACAGTTCTTCTTTTTGAAATTCAAAAACAATTTCGTCGCCGCGTTTGAGTTTGCGGCTTGGCAAAACGGCTTTTCCGTTGACAAAAACCGCGCCTTTTTCAATAACTTTTTGAAAATAAGAGCGCGAATAATCGGTATAAACCGCCGCCAAAAAAGCGTCAAGCCTTTCCGTTTCAAACTTTTCGTATATTATTTTTTCTGACATTTTTCCGCCTTAGTAAAAATTACAAGCCCCAAAATAAACATCGCTATTGAAATATTTTGAGAGGGCGACATCGCTAAAAAATATCCCCCTCTTTCGTCGCCTCTGAAAAATTCAATTATAAACCGCGCCAAAGCGTATCCCATAAGATATAAAGACAAAGTCTTTCCTTGCCCGAAATGTTTTTTATTGTAAAAATGCAAAAACAAAAACAGCGCAAAAGCCGCTAAAGCCTCGTATATTTGCGCAGGATGCAAAGGCGCGCCGCCCGTAAATTTTATTCCCCAAGGTAAAGAAGTTTCTCTGCCATAACAGCAGCCCGCAAAAAAGCAGCCTATTCTTATAAAAAACACGTTAATGCAAAGCGCGGGAGCGAAAATATCGCAAAACGTCTTAAAAGAAACTTTTTTTATAGTTAAATACAGCGCAATGCAGACAATCGCCCCTATAAGCCCGCCGTAATACACAAAACCGCTTTCCCAAAATTTAAAAAGATTTAAGATATTTTCAAATAATAATTCGCGCCTTTCAGCTATAACATAAGCGGCTTTTGCCCCAAAAATTGCAAAAATAAAAATAGCCGCAAATAAGTAAATCATTTCGTTTTCAGGCATAAGATTTATTTTTCGGCTTTTCACAAAATATACGAAATATATAAATCCCAGCCAAAAACCGCAAGCCATAAAAAACGCATAACTATTTAAATGGGTAAAGCCCAAATCAATTAGCGGCATCATTTTTTTGGCGGCGTATAAAAAATAAAAAACTAAGCCCTGCCGCAAACAATATTATTGAAATATTTTGCGAAGGCGATAAACCTAAGAAAAACCGCCCTCTTTCGTCGCCTCTAAAAAATTCAATTATAAACCTCATACAAGAATACAATATAAGATAAAAGCCCGCAGTTTTGCCGTTTTTATGAGTTTTTTTATTGTATAAATGAAGGACGGCAAAAATTAAAAAATTAAAAAAGGCTTCGTATAATTGCGTCGGATGCAAAGAGACGCCTTTTATAGCCAGCGTATCCGAATTTGTAAAAGTTATACCCCAAAAAACATTGGACGGTTTTCCATAGCAGCAGCCTGCAAATAAACAGCCAAGCCTTCCTATTGAATGTCCTAAAGCCAAAGCTGGAGCTATAATATCTGAAAATTTTAACGCAGGTATTTTGTATTTTTTTAAATAAAAAACCGCAAAAGCAACGGCGCAGACGAGCCCTCCATAATAAACAAGCCCGCCCTCCCAAATCTTAAAAACGTCTAAAGGCGCAAAAAGAAAAGCGTCTAAATTCGTTAAAACATAAAACGCTCTCGCGCCGACTATCGCCGCTATTGCGCAGTAAAAAAATAAGTTTTGCAGCGCGTCCTGCTCTATAAGCGCCGGTTTGCTTTTTTTTACATTGCGCGATATATAAAAAAACGCCGCAAGAAAAGCTAAAGCCGCAAGCAAACCGTAAGAATATAATTTTATTGAGAAAAATTGAAATAATATCGGGCGCAAAATAATACTCTCCATCTGAAATAAAAATTAAAAAAGCGCGTAAAATTCTTATTTGTCATTTTTTGTTTTCAGCTGCTTTATTATATCGGCAAAAATAATCCCTGCGGCTATACACACGCAGGAATCCGCTACGTTAAAAGACGGCCATCTTAAAGCGTTTATCCCAAAATCTAAAAAATCAATTACCGCGCCGCGAAATATTCTGTCAATTAAATTCCCTGTTCCACCCGCTAAAATCAAAGCAAAAGCGTATTTTTGAAGAGACGAAAGTTTTAAATAATTTTTGTAAAGCCAAACCGCAAGCGCAGCCAAAAAAACGGCTATACAAACGGTAAAAAGGAAATTTCTTCCCTGAAACATACTAAAAGCCGCGCCTGTATTTTTTATATGCGTCAAATTAAAAAAATCAAAAAGCGGAATTATTTTTACAAAGTTTCCGTAGGGAATAAAAACGTCGGCAAGATACTTTGAAATTTGGTCTAAAATTATTAAAACTGCGGCTATAAGCAAGGGTTTTTTCATAATTATTCCGCGTAATATTCAACAAATATTGAATTTGTTTTATATTCAAATCCTTTTCTTGCGGCGTTCATATCCGCGGCAAAATATATTCTCAGCTTTTTGTCTTCAGGCAAAGCTCCGTATAAAGTTTGATACGCGTTCCATTTGTATCCGCGCCTATCGTAAAATCTTATTTCTTCTTCGCCTCTATCATATACGGAAATATCTCTTAAAAGCGACCAAGCCTCTTGCCAATTAGCGTCGTATATAAGGTTCCCGTTTGTTATATCCGCTTCTTTCATAATACGCCATCTCATATAAAGAATTTCGTTAGTTTTTATCGTATTGACCATCCCCGAAACGCTTTGTCTTGTAAAGCTGCCAGAATAAATAGGAGAAGAAAAAGAGACGTCTGTATTTTTTGTATAAATTTGCGCGCACCATCCGCTTTCGTAATAATCAAGAGCGTCTATCTCTATATATTGTAAAGAAGGCGTCCAGCTTCCTTTATTTGCGGGCGTCCACGCCGCCGTTGACCACGTTATTTTATCAGCCTGAGAGCCGTCTGCGTTTTTTAAAGTAAGAGAAAAAGACGCGGCGGCGTTTAAAACCTGATTCGCTTTTATCCAAAGTATATTGTCAATTGAAATAGTATTGTTTACGGAAGGAAGATGAACTAAAAAAGGAGCCGATACCTGCGAAAGTTCGGATTGAGAAACATTTAAACTTCCGCCGATATTGGCAGAAGTAAGATACATCGTAAGTTCCTGCCATTGACTGCCTTCGGATACGGAATAATTCAGCTCTGACAAATTCACTATTTTATCGTTATTTGCCGCTATTCTTATGCCTACCTCGGTATCTGAGGCGTTGTTTGCGTTCCTTGCGTGAAATTTAATCATACCGCCGTAATAAGCGCTCATATCGCGCTGTCCGATTGTCCTGTTTGCGGAGCTGCCATAGTCGGTTCCATTAAAAGTTATAAAAAAAGCTTGATTAGCGGACGCCGTAAGTTTTAGATAATTGTTTCCCTCAAATGGGTTGTCAGTACCGATAACTCCGGCAAAATTTACATTGTTGGCGGTATTATAGCTTTGTCTTTCAGAGTTGCAAGTCATATATTTTAAAGAAACGGAGTCGTCATTATTTGCGCTCTCAAACTTAGCTCCCAAGAAAATTTCGCTGTATAGCCCGTAGACTTGACGCCCTATATTAGGAGAAACTGACTGGCTGTTTAAGACGCAATAAAAAATTACGCAAATTATGAATGATAAAAATATTTTTTTTAACATTATAGTTATAATTATTGTATTGCGTTTTTACATCTGGGACATAAATCTTCTTCTATGCCGTCTATATGGCGCCAGCATCTTGCGCATTTTTTGTAAGCGGATTTTTCAGATTTTACGATTAAAGCGTCTTCTTCGCCTGAAAAAGAAAATTTTATATCCCAGCTGCCTAAAGCCAATTTTATAAGTTCCTTATCTTCAAAAACCTTTTCGTAAGTTTTTCCGTAAGTTATGGTTAAAGACGCTTCAAGGTTAGAACCTATAATATTGTCTTGTCTCAATTTTTCTTGTGCGGCTTGGGCTTCATCGCGCGCTATCAATATTTTTTCCCATTTTAGAAGAGCTTCGGCATGAAGAATATATCTGCTGTTTGTTATAGGAAAATCAGTTAAAAATACGGACTTAGGAAGAGAAGAGTCAATTTTTATCATCTCTTTCCACGCTTCTTCTGCGGTAAAAGAAAGTATAGGCGCAATAAGCCTTATTAAAACGGAACATATTTCATACATCGCCGTCTGCGCGCTTATTCTCTCTTTTGCGCAAGGTCTTTCGCAATATAAAGTATCTTTTAAGGCGTCAAGGTAAAAACCGCTTAAAAACACGGCGCAGAAATTGTTGACGCTAGACGCCGCTTTATGAAATTCATAGCTTTCGTAAGCCGCAGACACCTGCGAAGACAAATCTTGCAAACGGCTTAAAGCGTATTTGTCAATTTCCTGCAAATCTTTATAAGCAAGAGCCTTGCCCGCGTCAAAACCATAAAGATTGCCAAGCAAAAAACGTATAGTGTTTCTTATTTTTCTGTAAGCGTCGCTTAAACCTTTCAATATTTCGTCGGAAACTCTTATGTCTTCTCTATAGTCGCTTGACGCTATCCACAGCCTTAAAACGTCTGCGCCGTATTTTTTTAGCATTTCTTCAGCAGAAATAAAATTCCCCAAAGATTTGGACATTTTTTTACCCTGTCCGTCTACTACAAACCCGTGCGTTAAAACGTTTTTATAAGGAGCGGTTTCTTTTATAGCCGCGCAAGGAATTAGAGACGTTTGAAACCAGCCGCGGTGCTGGTCGCTTCCTTCAAGGTATAAATCTGCAGGAAATTCTAAATCTTTGTAATTGCCGCTTGATAAAACCGCTTCGTTAGAAACGCCTGAATCAAACCAAACGTCTAAAATGTCTTCTTCTTTTCTAAAATTTATTGACCCGCACGACGGACATTTTACGTCAAGCCCTTTTAAAAGCTCGGCTTCGCCAAGCTCAAACCAAACGTCAGAACCTTTTTGCGCAAAAAGTTCCGCTGTTTTATTTATTATTTTTACGTCAACTATAGCTTCGCCGCAGTCTTTACAATAAAAAACGGGTATCGGAACGCCCCACAAACGCTGGCGGCTTAAACACCAGTCGGGACGGTTTTCAAGCATAGACATTATTCTGTTTTCGCCGTATTTTGGTATCCAATTTACGTCTTTAACAATGTTTAAAAGCGTTTTTCTTAAATCGTTGTGTTCTACGTTTAAAAACCATTGGGGCGTAGCTCTAAAAATGACGGGTTTTTTGCATCTCCAGCAATGAGGATAAGAATGGTTTAAACTCAATTTTGCAAAAAGTTTTCCCTCTTTTTCAAGTTTTTCTATTATCAACGGATTTGCTTTAAAAACGTTTATTCCTTCAAACTCCGGGACTTCTTTTGTGAACTGCCCTCTGTCGTTGACGGGCGAAATTATTTCTAAACCGTATTCAAGCCCGGCTTGATAATCTTCCTGCCCGTGTCCGGGCGCGATATGCACTATTCCAGAGCCGTCTTCAAGGCTTACAAAATCGGCTACTATTCCTTCGGATTGTCTTTCTACAAGAGGATTTTGGCAGACTATATTTACGAAATCTAGCCCTTGCGCTTCTAAAATCGCTTCGTAAGAAACGGCTTTTATTTTTTCTTTTACTTGAGCGGCAAGCGCTTTTGCGACGATTATTTTTTCTTCGCTGCCGTTTTCAAATTTGTAGACGGCGGCTATATAGGCGGCTTGCCCGCTAAAAGCCAAAGCCGCGTTTGCAGGAAGAGTCCAAGGCGTAGTAGTCCAAATTAAAACTGAAAAATCTTTAAGCTGCGCGGATTTGCTTTTTAAAATTTCCGGCAGAGTTAAAATTTTGAATTTTACAAAAATTGAGTCGGAGGCGTGGTCGGCGTATTCAACTTCGGCGTCTGCCAAAGCGGTTTCGCACGACGGACACCAATACACCGGCTTTTTTTTGCGGTAGACAAAACCTTTTTCAACCAAAGAACCGAAAACTTTTATTATTGAAGCCTCGTATTTCGGGTCTAGCGTAAGATATGGATTGTCCCAGTCGGCAATTACGCCGCAGCGTTTAAATTCGCTTTTTTGTATTTCAACAAACTTCTTTGCGAAATTTGCGGCTTGCTTTCTGAAAGTCATTCTGTCAACTTTATTTTTGTCGGTTTTAAGCTCTTTCAAAGCAAGCTGTTCTATAGGCAGTCCATGGCAGTCCCAGCCCGGAGTAAACGGAACGTAATTGCCCGCCATTGAACGATATTTTAAAATAAAATCTTTCAACGTTTTGTTTAAAGCCGTGCCTATGTGAATGTGGGCGTTAGCGTAGGGAGGACCGTCGTGAAAAATAAATTTTTCTTTATCTTTATTCTTCTTGCAAATTTGTTCGTATAATTTATTGTCTTCCCATTCTTTTACTAAAAGAGGTTCTCTTTGAGGCAAATTAGCTTTCATCTGAAAATCAGTTTTAGGAAGATTTACCGTTTTAGAAAAATCTTTTTTATTTTCGTCCATTTTTTAAAATTCCTTTGTATATGTATAAAGAACTTATCTTGTCTTTGGCTTTACTGTCGTTAATTCCCCTTTTAAAAAAAGGGACGGACGAAGACAAAGTCTTCGAACGGGGTATCAACCCACTTAAAAACATAGATTTAAGTAAATAAAAAGGATAACAATTAAGCGTTAAGAACGGCTCTTTAAAAATAAAATTATTTGCAACGG
>JAISLV010000116.1 GCA_031277075.1 Endomicrobium sp.
TTTTCTCTTTATCTTTTTTATTTCCGCTCGAAAAAGAATCTATTACGCAGGAATTAAGATGCGCTTTTAATACTTCTTTGGCGGTTTTATGTAAAATCGCCTTGCTTGCGCTTATCTGTGTTACAATGTCTATGCAATATCGTCCTTCGTCTATCATTTTTAAAACGCCGTCAATTTGCCCTTTAGCCGTATTGAGCAGTCTTTTTATTTTTGATTCGTCCGCTTTCATAATACTCTCCTCATATCCGCAACTATAAATTTTTACAATTGTTTCAAAACGTCTTTAATTTATATAATCAGCTTCTCGGATGAAATTTTTTGTGCTGCTGCTTTATTTTTGAGTTGTCTAAATGCGTGTATATCTGCGTAGTAGCTATTGAGCTATGCCCGAGCATTTCCTGAACGAAACGAATATCCGCCCCGCCTGAAAGCAAATGACTTGCGAAAGAATGCCTTAAAGTATGGGGAGTGATGTTTTTATTAATCCCGGCTTTAACGGCTATATTTTTTAACTGCCGCCAAAATTCCACGCGCGATATTTTTTTGCCAAGCCGCGTGATAAAAACGTTATCTCCGTCTTGCGTTTTTTGTTTTCTCGCGTTTATATACTTACATAAAAAATCTTTCGCTTTGTCGCCAAAAGGCACGATTCTTTCCTTTGACCCTTTGCCAACGACGCGCAAAAAACCGTCTCTTATATTTATGTTGAAAAATTTTAAGTTTATAAGCTCCGACACCCGAAGCCCCGTAGCGTAAAGAAGCTCTAGCATCGCTCTGTTTCGCGCGCATGTTTCGTTAGGAGCGTTGACTGAGGATAGCAAAGTCTCAACTTCGGCAAACGAAAGCATACCCGGCAGATTTTCCGGAATTTTCGGCGCGGATATATAAGACGTAGGATTATTTTCCAATATATTTTCGGCGTTTAAATATTTATACAGTTGCCTTATAGATTCCATAATTCTATAAAGCGAACGCGGCTTTAACCCCTCGCTTTTTACGCTCCACAAGAAATCGGTAATGTCGCTGTGCGCAAAATTTTCAATAGGCGTTTGTTTTTTAGCAGAAAATTCCAAAAATTTGACAATATCCGCCCTGTAAGCCAAAGCTGTATTCTTTGACAAACCTTTCTCTACGGTAATATAGGAAATAAAATCGTTTAAAATTTGTTGAGAATCCATAGAAAGTCCTTAAAACGACAGCAAAGGATGCGGCTAAGCGGCTAGGAAAAATCGGACGACAATTACAAAAAAGACAAACGCATTGAGGCATGGCAACGACAAAACGACAACTACAAACGACAGGTTTAAAGACAGACCCTGAAACAAGTTCAGGGGGACGTATTTACTTGCGCATGTATCCATGCGTCTATGCATCCGTTTCGCCGTTACTTAGCTGCCTAGCCGCGTTTTTTTTTGCTGTTGTTTCCGCCGTTGTCTTTGCCCGTCATGCTGAACTTGTTTCAGCATCTGCTGTTAAAAGACTAACGGCTTAAAGATAGACCCTGAAACAAGTTCAGGGTGACGCGTTCGCGTCCCTTGCTTATCTGCCTTGCGGCAATGCTTAGCAATTTGACAGTTCCGCAAACTCAGGAGTGACGCGTTCGCGTCCGTTGCTTAGCCGCCTAGCCGCTTAGCCGCATTCTTTGCTTTTTAAAAACGGATTATGCCTTAGTTCGTTGGCTATTGTCGTTATGCTTCCGTGACCCGGGTAGACGACGGTTTTTGGGTTAAGTTTTTTTAATTTTTCAAGCGAATCTAACATTTTTTTATGGTCGCTGTTTGGGAAATCCGTCCTTCCGATAGTCCCTGCAAAAAGAGTGTCGCCCGTAAGCGCAAAACCGTCAAATAAAAGGCATATTCCCCCTTCGGTGTGTCCGGGAGTATGCATTACTTTAAATTTTGTAAAAGACAATTCCACCGTCTGATTATCGGAAAGCGTTATATCAGGCTCTTTAATTGAAAATTCGCGCTCAAAAAAAGCGTAGGAACCGTTTTGAGAAGGGTCGGTTATCATAGCCGCGTCGCCTTTGTGAACGGCAAGAGGAATATTGTATTTATTTCGTATTTGTTCGTCGGATAGGATATGGTCAAAATGTCCGTGCGTATTTACGAGCATTTCAGGCAGCAAATTTTCTTTTTCAATTTCAGAAATAATTTTGCCGCCGTCTTCGCCAGGGTCTGCGACAAGCGCCTTTTTCGTTTCGCTGTCGTATATCAAATAGCAATTTACGGCTAAAACGCCTGATATTATTTTTTTTACTTTTACCATCTATTTAACCGCCAGCTTAATAATTTGAAGCGCGGCGTTTGCAAAAACGCCAGCGGCGACGTCGTCAATAGTTATGCCCAAACCGCCTTTTATATTTTGCAGGTTTTTTATGAAAAAAGGTTTTTTTATGTCAAACAGTCTAAACAAAACAAACGCCGCAGCCATATACGCCGCGCTTTTTGGCAAAAACGCCGCAGAAATCCATATACCGCAAATTTCGTCCACAACTATTCTTTGGTCGTCTTTTTTAGCGTATATTTTTTCTGCCGCGCCCGACAAAAATACCGAAATCAAAAATATTGCGGCGACGGCAAAAATATGAAATATATAATTTTGCGGAATAAATAAAATCCAAAGCAAAAGACCTACAACGCTTGCGAAAGTTCCCGGAGCGCGTTTAATATAGCCGCTTCCAAACGCCGAAGAAAAAAATAAAACAAACGTTTTCACTTAAGAACTCCGATATGTTTACGCATATAATTCCAACCCGAAAACATTGTCAAAATTGTGGCTATTAAAGTAGCCCAATATGGAATTTTTTGCATAATGACCGCTAAAACGTAGTATGGGCTGCCGTTGTGCTTTAAAAATTCATAATATGGGACATTGAACGTTTTTATTGAAGCCTCGTTTAATATAAGCACCAAAAGTATGATAATTATAACGGTTATTTGAGAAGAAGTTTTAAATTTTCCGTATTTGTCCGCAGGGATTACTATGTTTTTTGAAGCCGCTATTGAACGCAAACCCGTAATTAAAAACTCCCTTGATATTATTATTACGACCATCCACGCGGGAATATCTATAATTTTTACGTCTACAAAACATATAAACGCGGCGGAAATTAAAAGTTTATCGGCAAGGGGGTCTATAAATATTCCTAAAGAAGTTATTTCATTGTATTTGCGCGCCAAAAGACCGTCAAAAAAATCCGTAATTGAAGCTATGCAAAAAATAATCAAAGCTGAAATATAACTCCAAAAACCTCCAAATTCAACGCAAAATATAAAAAAAGGAACTAAACAAATTCTTGCAAGCGTAAGTTTATTTGGTAAATTCATCTATACTCGCTCCTAACCGCTTTAAATGGCGCATATTGCTGCGCCGTTATATTGTATCCTCTATTGCCTTTTATTTTAACATTATAAAATTCGCCGGTTTTTAAAGGATTTGCAGATTTTAATATTGTATTGCCGTCTATTTCGGGCGACTGAAAATAAGTTCTGCCCGTTATTTTATAGAAATCGCCGTCTTTTATACAGTTTTCCGCTAATATTTGCGTTTGCGCGTTTTTCATCTTGCTAATTTGCGATTTAAAAACTTCGTATTGCGCGTTTTCTATTAATATTTTTCTTTCTTTGGCAATTTCAGGCATAACTTTGTTTTTTAATTTATAAGACGACGCTTTTTCATTATCGCAATATTCAAAAACGCCCGCGTATCCAAACCATCCGTCTTTTATGAAATTTATCAGCTCTTTTACGTCTTTGTCGGTCTCGCCCGGGAAACCCGTTATAAGAGAAGTTCTCAAAACTATATCGGGTATTTTTGATTTTATTTTTTTTACGGCAAACGCGGCGTTAAGCGGGCGTTTCATAGCGGAAAGAACTTTTTTGCTTATATGCTGTACGGGCATATCTATATAAGAGCAAATATTTTGATATTCTTTCATTACCTCAAGCAGTTCTTCGTTAACGCTTGACGGATAAGCATACATCAATCTAAGCCATTTAAATTCTTTTATCTCGGCAAGTTTTGAAAGAAGTTTTCCTAAAGCAAAACTGCCGTAAACGTCAACGCCGAAACTCGTCGTGTCTTGGGCTATTATTATGAGTTCTTTAACGCCAGCCTGCGCTAAAGCGCGCGCTTCTTCAACAATTGAAACTATATTTCTGCTCTTATACTTTCCGCGAAGTTCGGGTATTATGCAAAAACTGCATCTGTGGTCGCAGCCTTCGGCTATTTTCAAATACGCGTAAGGCAGCGGCGAAGATAAAATTCTCGTCTTGTATTCGTTTAAACCGCCCGCCTCGCATATTGCGCTTTCCGTTTTATTTGAAATTAAATCCGAAATGTTATTTAACCCGCCCGTGCCTAAATATCCGTCAACTTTAGGAAATAATTTTAAAATCTCGTCTTTTAAAAACTGCGGAAGACAGCCTGTTACAAAAACCTTTGAATTTCTTTTATTTTTTACCGCTAGAGCTTTTTTTATACAGCGTTCTGATTCGTCCCTAGCGGCTTTAATAAAAGAACAGGTGTGAATTATTATAATGTCTGCGGCTGAAATATCGTTGACAATATTAAATCCGCCGTTTTTGAGAACGCCCAGCATATTCTCGCTTTCAACTGTATTTTTCGGACAGCCCAAAGAAACTATAGCGGCTGACTGCGTCATTTTTGCTCTCTTTTTAAGTTTATAGCGTTTACGTCTTGAACCGAGCCGCTGACAACGTCAATAGGCTCGTTGTTAAAAAATACTTTTATGCCCGGAGTATATCCTATTTTTAAAGAAAAATTATCGTCGGCTTTAAAAGTTTTTGAATTGCTTTTTAAGAGCGTTCCCTGAAATTGTTCCCTGCCGTCAGAATCAATTTTTACCCAAACGTTTTCAACGGCTTCTACGCGGAGTTCCAAAAGCGGCTGCGCGGCAAAAACGGACGCGTCTTGTTTCGCGTTTCCCTGCGGCTTTGCCGCTTCGGGTTTAACGGTTTTGTTTTTTAAAGATTCAGCCTGAGGCGTCTGCGTTTTTACAGTCTCTTCTTTGGCAAATTCTATTTGCGGCGTTTCATTTTTAACTTCCGAGTTTTGCAAGTTTATACGAGGCTCGGGCAAAAAAAGCCCGCTTCCCGATGAGACGTTTAAATCCGCAGCGGAGGCGTCCCGCGTTTCAATTTGCGGAGGCGTCCCGTTTGAAATTTCAGAGGCAGAATCTGAAATCTTTGAATTCAAATAAAAAAACGCGCATATTAAAACCGCTAATACCGCCAAAGCCGCGGCGATATGCTTTTTTTCAAAGTTTCCCGTTTTCAGTTCTTCTCCGTTTTCTTCGTCTTTATCGTCATGATTTTTTTTCACAAAAAAATCGCCGCTGCGCTCGTAATCGTAACGTTCCAGCGCGTCTGCAGAAGCGTTGCTTTCTTCATAACGTTTAAGAATAAGCTCTTGATTGAGACCGAGATATTTTGCGTAAGATTTCAAAAAACTTTTATAATACACCAGCGCGGAAAAAACTTTTGCGTTGCCGTCTTCTAAAGCCGCGAGGTATTTTTCTTGTATTTTTGTGGCGGCGCGCGCCTGCGCGAGAGTAAGTTTTTTCTTCTCGCGTCTTTCCTTTAATGTTTTGCCTATTTCTTTCATTAAAAACCTTTCTCCGTTTAAAGTTTTATCACTTCTACTCCGTCGGGCGGAGTAAATTTAAAAACGTCTTTTTTTAGATTTTGATTTGTTTTTACGTTTGACAAATTCACTTTTATAATCAGCCCTGCCGACGTAATTATAGCTTTATAAGGGTAATGCGAAATTTTTGAAACGCTCATTTGCATAGTCCAATCTTTTTTCGCCGAAGGATAAATTTCCACTATATAACTTTCGCCGTCTTCTCCAACGTAATTTATGACGTTGTTTTTTGACAAGTCTTTCCAATTCCCGCCGAAACTTATAATAGAAGCTGGGGCGAAATCGCCGTTGAGAAGATTTTTCCAATCGTCCACAATCGCTTGGGCGTTTTCAGGCGTGTAGACGGTAATTTTTTTGCCGTCTATATAAATTTTTTGCTCCTGCGGAGTTTTTTGCTCTATATAAATAGAATCGGGTTTTTTATACTTCAAATTCCCTATTATATTTTGCGTTTCGCTTGTCGCGGAATAAAAAATTTCCTGCGAAAAATCCGTTTCAAAAGTTTTTACGTTTTTATCGGCTTCTTCCATTTTTGAAAGGACGTCTTTCAATTTTTGAGAATTATCTTGGCAAAAAACGTTTTGGCTAAAACCCGAAACAAACAACAACGCGGACAAAACCGAACAAACGAAAATAATCTTTTTCATTTTTTCCCCCATTATGCGCGTCTCTAAAAACCCTATATTTTTACGGCTTGCTTAAGCGCAGCCGCTTTATTGGTTTGTTCCCATGTAAAATCTTTATCGTTTCTTCCGAAATGCCCGTAAGCCGCAGTTTTTACAAAAATCGGTCTCCTCAATTTTAGATAATCAATAATTCCTTTAGGCGTCAAAGGAAATACTTTTCTCACAATCGGCTCTAAAACGCTTCCGTGAACTTTACCCGTAACGTGCGTGTCAATCATAACTGAAACAGGCTCGGCTACGCCTATAGCGTAAGCAAGCTGAACGGTGCATTTATCGGCAAACCCCGCCGCTACTATATTTTTTGCTATATGCCTTGCCATGTAGCTTGCGCTTCTGTCAACTTTCGTAGCGTCTTTACCAGAAAACGCTCCGCCGCCGTGCGCCGCCATACCGCCGTAAGTGTCCACTATTATTTTTCTTCCCGTAAGACCCGTATCCGCCTGCGGACCGCCTATGACGAACTTGCCCGTAGGATTGATATAAATCTTCGTTTTTTTATCTACTAATTTTCCAAGAACAGGCTCTATAACTTTATCGTAAAGTTCTTTCTTTGATTTCTCGGATATATGCTTTCCCGTTTTATCAAGTATTTTTTCAGAATGCTGGGTAGAAAGAACCACCGCGTCCACCCTTTGCGGCTGCCAATTGACGTATTCTACCGTAATTTGCGTTTTTCCGTCAGGTCCTAAATACGGCAGTATTTGTTTTTTGCGGACTTCGGTAAGCCTCAAAGCGAGCTTATGAGCTAAACTTATCGGAAGAGGCATATATTCCGGCGTTTCTTTGCAGGCATAACCTATCATCAATCCTTGGTCGCCCGCGCCGCCGGTATCAACGCCTTGCGCGATATCGGGCGATTGCTCGTTTATTAAATTTATTATAGCCACGTCGTCTGCGCTAAACCCGAATTCGGGTTTGTCGTATCCTATATTTTTAACGGCTTTTTTCGCCGTTTCTTTTATATTCACATATGTTTTCGTTGAAATTTCTCCGCCTATAATAAGAAGACCGGGCGAAGCGAAAGTCTCGCAAGCCACGCGCGCTTTCGGGTCTTTTGCGAGTATGGCGTCCAAGACCGAATCTGAAACTATATCGCAGACCGTATCGGGGTGTCCCTCAGTAACGGATTCCGACGTAAAAAAATAACTTTGCTGTTTTGACATAACCGCTCCTTTTTAAATGCTTTTTTTATGATTTACTTGCGTTTTACTCGTTTATTTGCCGTTTCAGTTATCAGTATAGAATCAAAAAGAATTATATCGTCGGGTATTTGCGCTTTATAGCCTACGACGGTGTTGTCGGCTTTTGCGTTTTTACCGACGACCGCGTCTTCCCAAATTATTGATTTTGAAATTTCGGCGTTATCTTTAACCGAGACGTTTTTTGACAAAACCGAATACGGTTTTATAACCGCGTTCTTTCCTATTTTTACTCCGTCGTCTATAAAACATGGAGCTAAAATCTTTGCGGTTTTATCTATTTTCGCCGACGCGCTTACATATTTTCCTAAAGACTTATAAAGTTTTAACTTGCCGCTTAAAGCGTCGAAAACGCCTTTTTTATATTCGTAAATATTTCCGATATCCGTCCAATATCCGTCAAAGACGCAGCCGAAAACGCGTTTGTTGTTTTTCAAAAGAAGCGGGAACAAATCTTTCCCAAAATCAAAAAATTTATTTTTAGGAATATAATCAAAAATTTCAGGCTCAAAAAAATACATCCCCGTATTTACCGCGCTTTCAAAAACGTCTTTCAAATACGGTTTTTCAATAAAAGATTTTACTTTTCCGTTTTTGTCCGTCACGGTGACGCCGTATTCAAAGCGCTCGTCTATATTTTTTAAAGCTATCGTGGCGAGAGCTTTGTTTTTTTTATGGAAATTTAAAATTTTGCGCAAGTCGGCGTCGCTTAAACCGTCGCCTGACATTACGCAAAAAGTATCGTCAAAAAAACTCTCGTTTTTTTTAACCGCTCCCGCCGTGCCTAAAAGTTTTTTTTCTGGGGAAAAAGTTAAATTAACGCCTATATTTTCATCTTTAAAATATTCCGTTATTACTTCGGGCTTATAAAAAAGGTTGACGCAAATATCGCAAAATCCGTTCTTCTTCAAATTCATAAGCGTGTGATATATAGCGGGTCGCCCCAAAACAGGCACCATAGGCTTTGGAATATCCGAAGTCAAAGGTCTCAACCGCGTCCCCGCCCCCGCCGCCAAAACAAACGCTTTCATTTAATACCCTTTGTTTATATATTTTCATTAATTATATAAAATCCTAAGATTTTTTTCATTAACAAACGCCGAACAATTTTTGCGCGGTCTCTTTCTACGCCGCGTCAAATTTGAACGAAACTCAAAGAGACAGACCTAAACTCTCTAAGCCCGATAGACGCGTTTAATAAAATACGCGAGTGAAAAAAAAGCACAAATAGCAGCGCGCGCCGCTTGCCGCTGAAAAACAAATAACGCAGTTTTTTTTCATCCCACGACCTTACAGTCGGAGTATTACATATAGAACAACAATAAAAACCTATTGACTATATAAAAATAAGAAAGTATATTTATATCAACCTTTTAAAAACACTGCCGCATCATAAAGACGTCCAATGGAGACCAAATGAACGCAACAATAAATAGTCGCGGCGTAAGCATAACGGAAATTACCGTAGTTATTGTTATCGCTATGCTTATCTTAGGCATATTTGCAATGAATAGGACCTCGCAGCTTGAGATAGCCTACAGAGAAGAAGCCAGAGTTTTTATCCACACTATTGCGGAAAAAGAAAAGATTTTTTACGCTTCTCACAACGAATACCTTACCATTAATACGTCTACCGACGCTATTGAAGAGCTTGGAATTTATCTTGGAAGAAACGAATATTTCGGAAGTGTTACTGTGGTAATAAGCACAGCCGCGCCGTTTACGGTTTTTAATCCTCAAGTAACGGTAACATTATACGGCAAAAACAAAATGCAGGACAAAACCGTAAAAGGCGTATACGATTTTATATCTGGAAAATTAAATATAGATTAAGGACAATAAAAATGAAAAATAATGAAAAAGGGATAACTATGGTAGAAGTAATGGTGTCTATGCTTATTGCTTCTATAGTTATGACAAGCGGCATAGCTTTTTTTCTAAGAGCATTTGCCTCTAATTACCGTATTTCAGATTTTGTTCTCGCACAAGACAAATCTTCTTCTATGGTTGAAGAAATGCAGCTTTTTGCAATATCTACTGACGATAATACTCCATCGCAAAGTTATTCTGCAAATGAACAAGTTCTAGACTGGAGAATTGAACGCATTGAAAACGGCTGGGTTGTGCATATTTCAGCTATAGCAGACAGGATAGAATTCATATCAGGTATTACCACTCAGACGCCCGCATTAATTCAATTATTTTGTTTTAGTATGTGGCCTGTAAGCGAAACGGTGGCTTTTGGTATTTATTCAGGCGGTTATCAAAATATGTGGAATCTTGATGTAGGAGGCTTAGGATCTAACAATACTTTCAGCTGTATGACCAGATTTAACGACTTAAATACTTCTAACCAGATGACTGCAATCCGTTTGAAAACGGCATATGCGAGGTTTGCTTATGAGACAAGATAAAGGATTTACTTTATTTGAGGTTTTAATTTCAATGGCTCTCACTGGCATACTTGTATGCTCTATAGGAACTATGCTTGTATTTGGCTATCGCCAGCTTGGAAGAATTATACATCTCAACAAGGACTCTTCAGAGATTATGATATTTAGGTCTCATATAGAAAGCAGAATACAGAAAATTACAGGGAGAGGGTTTCTGCTTGGCGATATGGTAGACAACCTAGACGTCAGATTTATTGAATGGCGCGAATATAATCCTGTCCCGCCGATATTGCCAAACGGACTTCCAAACTTCAACGCGGCAAATCCTGTTAGAGTAAGCAATTGGACAAATTTGGTTGGGCAAAGAGTAGTTTTTAATTCCGTAGACCCAACCAGCGGAGAAGTAATACGTTGCATATACGAATATTTCCCAGAAAGGCGTGAAGTTGAGTATAGAGAATTTACAGTTCCTTTAGACGCTAACGGACAAGAATCGCCTTTGACGCTTACCGACCCAACCACAGCTTTACGTCTTAAAGCTGTCATTCTACAGAAAATCATCGTTTTTCAAATAGGGCGCAGCAGTCAAGGACTGATCGACTGGGAATTATACCCTACAAGAGCAAAATCTCAAGCTATGACAAATCCCATAATGGACGCATATATAAGGATTTTTGTGCGTACAGAAAACGACGATGTGCGCTAT
>JAISLV010000118.1 GCA_031277075.1 Endomicrobium sp.
CAATTAATATAAATATTTTATGAGGGGGACAAATGAAAACTCTATACGCTTATAGGGCGTCTCTAAAAACCCTAACGCCCGTTCGAGCCTGCGCCTTGAGAGACATTGTCTCTGCGGCATTTGGGCATCAGAAAATTTGTCCGTCCTTACTCTTAGGACGCCCTTCATTTTCTTCTTTGAATTGCCGCAAAATTTGCGGCAATTACGAACATTATAGGTTTTTAGAGACCCCCATTATGTTTTTTGGTTAGAATATGGTAATATCATAATGTTTAATCCCAATCCGCTTTTCCGTTTTTTTTACCAGCTTGGAGTTTATTTATAAGTTAAGCCGTTATTGTTTAAATAACGGACGGGCGTTGAAGTTTATCAAATGATTTTTTAAAAATTAAATATCAAAAGAGGGAAGAAATGCCGATTTTAGAGTTTTTGCTTCCTAAAAACGGGAAGAAACAGAAAGTAATTTTGCTTGGCAGCGGAGCATTGTCTATAGGGCAGGCGGGCGAGTTTGATTATTCGGGGTCTCAAGCGGTAAAGGCTTTAGAAGAAGAAGGGCTTGAGGTTATTATTATCAATCCTAATATCGCTTCCGTGCAGACAAACGCTGGCGCAAACAAAAAAGTATATCTTTACCCTATCACTCCTTTTTGGGTTGAAAAAGTTATACAAATAGAAAATCCCGCCGCTATTATTTCATCTTTCGGCGGGCAAACTTCTTTAAACTGCGTCATAGCTTTAGATAAAAGCGGAGTTCTTAAAAAATACGGCGTTAAAGTTTTAGGAACGCAGGTTGACGCTTTAGAAATGTCTGAAGACAGGGATTTGTTTGCCGAAAAAATGAAATCTATCGGCGCGCCTATAGCTAAAAGTCACGCGGCTTCAACCGTTGACGACGCTTTAAAAATCGCCGAAGATATAGGCTATCCCGTTATTACCCGCTCGGCTTTTGCTTTGGGAGGGTTGGGTTCCGGGCTTGCAAAAACGCCTGCCGACCTTAAAAAACTTACGCAGTCGGCATTGATGATGTCCCCTCAGGTTTTAATCGAAAAATCTCTTCACGGCTGGAAAGAAATAGAGTATGAAGTAATGCGCGACAAAAGCGGCAACTGCATTACGATTTGTAATATGGAAAATTTTGACCCTATGGGCATACATACGGGCGACTCTATAGTCATCGCGCCTTGTCAAACTATCAACAATATTGAAAACAATTTGATGAGGGATACGGCTATAAAGATAGCGCAAAACGCGGGCATTGTCGGCGAATGCAATGTTCAATACGCTCTAAATCCAAAAGATTACGGTTTTTACGTTATAGAAATTAACGCCCGTCTTTCGCGTTCTTCGGCTTTGGCAAGCAAGGCGACGGGCTACCCTATAGCTTATATCGCGGCAAAAATAGTAATAGGTTTTGATTTGCTTGAGCTTAAAAATCCTGTGACAGGGACGACGTCCGCATTTTACGAGCCGTCGCTTGATTATGTAACTTTAAAAGTTCCGCGCTGGGATTTAAGCAAGTTTTCGGGCGTTTCAAAATTGCTTGGCACGCAGATGAAATCCGTAGGCGAAGTGATGGCGATAGGCAGAAACTTTTGCGAAGTTTTGCAAAAAGCTCTGCGCATGGTCAACGAAAACGAAGACGGCATTACGGTAAACGTTTTTAAAGACACAAGCGACGAAGATATGGAAAAAGAGCTTTCGTCGCCTACAAATTTGAGGGTTTTTGCAATTTACGAGGCTTTTAAGCGCGGGAAAACTCTTGAGTACGTCTATGAAAAAACAAAAATAGATTTTTGGTTTTTGTCGCATATTAAATATATTGCAAAAGCTGAAAGCGAGCTTATGGAGTTTTTTAAAGAATCCGTAGGCGAAGTTCCTATAACAAAAGAACTTGTAAGAAGCGGTTTTTCAAAAATTTCGCGTAAGCATTTGCTGCGTCTTAAATCTAGGGGATTTTCGGATTTTCAGCTTACGAAAATATTTTTGCAAAGCCTTGACGGCGGAAAAACAAAATACTCTATAAAGGAAGTAAGGAATTTATCTCTTGCCGTTAGAAATTTAAGAAAGAAATTAAAAATATGCCCGGTAGTAAAACAAATAGACACTACGTCTTCGGAATACCCTACAAAATCAAATTATTTATATCTCACTTACGACGGTATATGCTCAGACGTCAATCAGAAAAAAAACAAAAACAGCATTATAACTTTGGGCAGCGGCTCTTACCGCATAGGAAGCAGCTTGGAGTTTGACTGGTGTTCCGTAATGACCAGCGCCTATTTTAAGCAAAAAAAGAACGACAGCGTTATTATCAACTGCAACCCCGAAACAGTCTCTACAGATTTTTCGGCTTCAGACAGACTGTATTTTGAAGAGCTTTCTTTTGAACGAGCGCTAGACATTATAGACATAGAAAACCCCAAAGGCGTGATAGCCTGTATGGGCGGGCAAAACCCGAACAATCTAATTCAGCCTTTAAGCGATGTAAAAGTGAACATTTTAGGTCACAGCCAAAAAAGCGTAAACGCCGCCGAAGACAGAGGAAAATTTTCGGCTCTGCTAGACAAATTAAAAATTGACCAGCCCGAATGGACGTCGGCAATTTCGCTTGAAGAAATAGATAAATTTATAGCAAAAGTCGGATTTCCCGTTTTAATACGCCCTAGTTTTGTTTTGTCAGGAACTCTTATGAACGTTGCAGACGACAAGCGGAGCTTAGATTATTATTTGTCGCTTACCAAAGACATATCGTCAGATTTTCCCGTAGTAATTTCAAAATTCATACTTGACGCAAAAGAAATAGAGTGCGACGGCGTTGCAAAAGACGGCGAAGTAATTTTGTCGCTTGTAAGCGAACATGTTGAAAACGCGGGCGTCCATTCAGGCGACGCCACAATGGTTTTTCCCGCGCAAAAACTCTACGGACATACCGTCAACGTTATTAAAGATATTACTAGAAAAATCGTCAAGGAGCTTCATTTAAACGGTCCTTTTAACATTCAGTTTATAGCAAAAGACAACGATGTGAAGGTGATAGAATGCAATGCGAGAGCTTCGCGTTCTTTTCCTTTTATCTCAAAGGTTTCAGGCGTAAACCTTGCAGAGCTTGCCTGCAAAGTTATGAACAGCGAAAAGATTAAGAAGATTTTAATAGACGAAAGCGAAATTCAATATGTCGGCGTAAAAGCGTCTATGTTTAGCTTTCAGCGTCTTGACGGAGCAGACCCCGTGACGGGCGTTGAAATGGCTTCGACGGGCGAAGTAGGATGTCTTGGCAAGAATTTTAATCAGGCTATGCTTTTGTCAATGGAAGCTACGCATATAAGAAAACCTAAAAAAGGAATTCTGCTAAGCACAGGCAGAGAAAAAGATAAAGTAAAATTTATGGAAGTTATAGACAACGTCTATAAGCTGGGCGCGCCGATTTACGCCACAAAAGGGACTGGCGAGTATCTTCAAAAAAGGGGATACGAAGTAAATATAGTCCATTGGAATAGAACCCCAAGAGCCGTAGACACAATAATAGAAGGCAAAGTTGACTTTGTAATAAACGTCGCCAAAAATTTGACTGTTGACGAGTTGAAAAATAATTCCGAGATAAGAAAAACCGCCGTAAAATGCGGCTGCTCAATACTTACAAATTTAGAAAAAGCCGTAGCGTATTTAAGAGCTTACGATTCTTACGACGAACTGCAGAATTTGGAAACTTTGATAAGTCTTTGAAGATTAATTAGAAAATTGCGACAATACCAAACGGATATTTTTTAAAAGAGGATGAAAAAATGAAAAAAGAAGCAAAAAATCAAGGTATTTTTTTACGCCTTGAACCAGAAATTGAAAAAAATTAGAGATGGTGCGCAAAAAGAAATGCGCACAATAAGTAACTATATTAATTATTTGTTGGCACAAGCTTTTAAAACGGTTTCCAAAGAAAAATAAAAAGACGCAGATATGGTGGCAAAAGTGGAAAACAAATGATAAAACAGAGCGAGTTTCAAAATTCTTTACTAGAACATATTCACAATTCGCGTTCTGTTTTAGAAACTTTAAACGGCGATTGGACGGTTAAGGGCTTTATTGACATATCTAAAAACATATATACAATATCCGTTGA
>JAISLV010000140.1 GCA_031277075.1 Endomicrobium sp.
CGCAAAAGCCTTTTCCGTAAGTTTTTTAAGCTCTTCGTTTAACGCTATTTCTTTTAGCGTTTTATAATCGTATTTTTCGTATTCTTTCAAACCTTGCATACTTTTTATTTTAGCCTGCAGGGCGTCTGCATATAGATATTGCCCGTTATTTTCAGATACTATTGCCTCTTGCGCCGCTATTCTCAACGCTTTCCCTAATGTCTTTTCGTAATCTCTATTTACCAAAGTTCCAGCTACGCCATATTTAACTAAAACTTTTTCCGCTGCCGCTTTAAGCAATATTTCTTTTTTTATTTCTATTTCGTCTTGCGAAATATTTGTTTCTATTTGCGTCAAAAACGCGCTGATAGAGCTTATACCCGCTTTTGCCGATACGAAGGTAAAAGTAGAGATAAAAGACAATATGGTTCAGTTTGAAATAAAAGCTATAACAAGCATATTATCTGCGGCATAAAAAACGCGCGTAAAATATTAAAATAAAGAAAGGATAAAAGCGTTTTGTTGTTTGAAATAGTCTTTTATCCTTTTTTGTTTATATTGTTTTTAAAATATAATTCTCTGGGAAGGTAAAACAAAAATGAACTCTGAAGAATTAGACGAAATGTTTAAAAAATACAGAGAAATGCCCGATAATATAGTTGTTGCAGAGTTGAGAAAAGAAATAGATGGATTTTTAAGCGACGCAGAAAACATAAAACAAATTATCCTTTACCCCGAAAGGTATGAAAACGGACAACAGCTGAGAGAAGACTATTTATGGAATATCAAACTTTTCTATGAAAGGTCTGTTTTAAACAAAGGGTTTGATATAAGCGATAAACTTCTTGACGTGCTATATGAAGTGTATAAAGCTGAAGACACATCGCAAATACAGGGATTATATGCAAGGCATATAGGAGCGGCGTCATTATACGATAAAGAGAAAGAGAAAGAGAAAAAACTTTTAGACATAATAGAATACAATTATGAACGCGATTTAAACAGAATAAAAGAAATAAGCTCGGCATTTGAAGCAAGGCAGAAAGAGAACGCGCGTCTGCTCAGGGCAAACAGAGTAATATCAGGGGTATTAGCGGCGCATGTAGATACGGTAAGAGGATTTACAGAAAAAGGGCAATTTTATTCTGACGTCTTGCTTGAAGAGATTGTAGATAGAGAGACTTACGGGCCTGTTGCGGCGCAAATATTTGAAAGCGAATATGTAAGCACGAATAGAAAATATTCTTTAGCCGTGCTAGACAGGTTTTTAAATGCCAAGCAGAAAAAAGAATATTATAGCTTCCTTAAAACAAAAGTCAATTTAAGGAAAGCGCTTGAACATATTACAAACGAAAAATTACCATATCAAATAGGCATTTACCATATCTCTAGAAACGTTAGAATGGAGGTTCTATATTCAATTATCAAATCAAAAGATATAGATCCAAGATTTAGGCTTTCAGCTTTGAGAACTTTGTCCAATTTAGGTCAAACGGAAGCGGATATAATGTTTGATAAAGACAACCGCGATATTGTCAGAAAAACAATGTTTTCGGTGATGAGCAACCCATATGATGATAAAAGCGTCAACGCTAAACTTGCAAATCTAAAAGAAGCGGAAAAGAAATACGCAATCAAGCGTTTGTTCACAGAAGAAGAGCTAAAAGAAATGGCGGAAATATCCGATAGGATTATTGCTGTCAAAAAATTCTTAAGCGTTGAAAACCCATATTCAAGCTCAATAGCCGCAGAAATATTTATGACGGCATTGATAGTTAAAGCGGCGTATTATTCGCCAGAGAAAGACAAACTTGACATAATAGCGGCGTTAAGGGAACTACCGTTTGTTTTAACTTTCGTTTCTGGGGATTCGTATAAAGGATTTGAGTTTAGCGGCGAAGGGAAAAACGTGATAATAGCGCAGGACGCTGGATTAGAATTTAACTACGGCGTAATGAGGAAATATATAGAAGTTATAAGCTATCCGATATCGCAGGCAACAAAGACTGCTTCTGCCGCATATAGAATAATAGACGCGTTAAAAAACGACGAAGTTATGAAAAACGCCGCCAGAGACTAAGAAATCAGCGCGGACGGCAAGTAATAGAAAATCCGTCGGCATTGTTCAAATCGCGCGATAATAGCGTCACTGTTATGTCTGTCACCCAAAACTGACGCGAACGCGTCACCCTGAACTTGTTTCAGGGTCTCTTTCAGTATCTGTTGTTTGCTGTTTTTTTGTGGTTAACGCTTAACGGCAAATTCTGAAATAAATTCGGAAATGACGGACAACTGCGAAAAGCAAAGTCGCGGTTTGCATTTTCTTCTTTGAACTGCCGCAAAATTTGCGGCAAGGACGAATATCATAGGTTTTTAGAGACACCCAATGGATTACTTGCCGTAAGTAAAAACAAAATCGCCGAGGCTAACCAGGTAGGGGCTAACTCTAAAGAGTTGCTTGCCATCCTAACCCTCGTGCAAGAACAAGAGGTAAAGCTCGGCGACGTAAATACTATACCAGAACCGGCAAATAAGAGCAAGTCTTATTTG
>JAISLV010000180.1 GCA_031277075.1 Endomicrobium sp.
GGAGGAAAGAGGCAGCTTTTTAAAATTGACGAGGGAATAACTTTAAATATAGTGTCTAGCGCGCAGGATTTACTCAGGAATTTAGAAGAAATAGCTGAAAACAGCGCGGAAAAAGATAAAGAATACGCGGTGGTAAATGTCGGGGGACAAAAAAGAATTATAGCTTATCCTAAAGGTTCTACGGCTTTTGATATTCTTTCGGCTTTGCCTTTTGACGACGGCAATAGACGCGTTTTAAAGTATAAAGGGCAAACTCTCTACGGCGTTTTGCCAAGCCCAAAAGAGTATGAAATAACTCAATACGATTTAGAAATTTCAGATATTGCCGACGATACGAAATATACGGGCGAACCCAAAAGCGTAAGAGCAAAAATTTTAAAAGACGGTTTTAGAAAAAACGCGTCCCGCCCGTCTTATATCGGATTAGAAGTTGACGATAAAACTCTTTCGGTTTTTGCGGCTCATTACGGGTTAAAAGATATTGAAGAATTGTTTTCGGCTTTAAACGCGGGATTCATAAGCGAAGAATCTATTGAAGCGTTTATAAAAGCTCAAAACGAGTATGTCGTTGAAATACAGACGAATGTTGACGACGGACAGGCTGAAGACATAACCCCTAAAATTGAAGAGATAATTGAGCAATATTATAAAGGTAAAGTCGAAATTGTAGAAGAAAACCCGCTTGAACCTAACAGATTTCAGACTGGCGTTAAAGTAATTTTTCACGGAAGTGAAGATGAAGTTGAAGAATTTATTAAAAAAATAGACGACAATTTAAAAGTTCCTTTAAGGCAGACAGATACGAGACGGTTGCCTTACTCTAGACTACCTTATGGTCTTGCTCTAAAAGGAATTATAGCTTTGGGCGAAAACGTAATGGATTTGTTTTCAGGCGCGATAGGTTTGGCGCAAAACGCGCTTGCGGGATTTTTTGAGGAAAACAAAGTTTTTTATGGCGATGAAAATCTTATTTTAATTTCTGAAGCGCAGGATTTGAAAGATGAAATAAAGAATTATTTTGACGCAGACGGCAGGTTTGACGGGTTTGATTACGACTTGGTTATTTCAGAAAACCCAGACCTTATATTGTCGCCTGAAACTTACGCTTTTTCAACTTTGGAAGCAGACGCGAAAAGCGGCAAAATTACGCTTTACGTCCACAAAGTTTTCCTTGAAGCTATGTCTAATAAGGGAAGCAAAGAAAGAAAAGAACTGTTTGAACTGCTTGCCGCGCACGAAGCGCGGGAATACTTAGAGCTGCTTGACAAAAGCGAAAGCGGCGACGATTTTGACATAGAAGCATGGCATGCAAAGCAGTATGGAAATTCCGAGCAGAAAAAACTTATGGATTTTGCGGCAGAAGCTGCGGCTTTAGCGGCGTCGGCTAAACAAAAAGAAGCTCTTGCGCAAGAAATTGCCGAGCGGCTTGCCGTGTCGGAATCCCTTTCAAAAGACGACCCTGCGGATATTCTTTTACTGCTTGGAAACGACGAGCCTAAAACTTTTGATAAAGCCGTAGAGCTGTATAAAAGTCAGGCTGTAAAGAAAATAGCCGTTTTAGGCGGAAGAGGGAGACTTACGCAGAGCTTAAAACAAATTATAGAAAAAATTATGCGAAGCGAGACGGCGCAGGCTCGGCAAACAAAAGATAGTTTGATAGAAGAATTGTTTAGCCCGTCGCAAGAAGATATTGACGAATACAATCGGAGTATGAGCGAAGCTCTAGATGCAAAAGACATAAACGCGCAAGTCATTGTAGGCAAAACTCCGTATATCCTTAAATATTTCGGTTTTGAAAACGATACTTTAGAGACGACAAAATATATTATAAGAAAATCAATGAATGCAGATGAAGAGCATACTATATCCGCCCAAACAATAAAAAATTTGCCAAGTCTTGTTCACAATCCGTTGGCTGTTATAAAATCTTACGACAATAGTTTAATTTTGGTTTTAAATGAGACGGATAAAAATGGAAGGCGTATAACGCTTGTCGTAAGACCTGAAATTAGAAAAGATATTTCCGGCAAAATCGTAAAATATTTTAATTTTATTCCAAGTATGTATGGGAGACAAAAATTTGAAGAGTTTGTGACTAAAAATCTGAAAGAAAATAATATTTTGTATATAGAAAACAAAAGTCCACAGACTCTCATCCCCCTACAATTGGGTTCCGTATCTGTGGACGCTTTAAATATACCAACAAAAGAAGATATTGTCAATAATCTTATCGGCAGCAATAACTTAATGGAAGTATCAGACGGAGCAAGCGAAGCTGAGATAATAGGAAATTATCTCATTTCTAAAGGAGTGAAAAGAGAAGACATAATTTTTGAAGATAGTTCCACAAACACTGTTGAGAATTTAAAAAATATAAAGGAAAGCGTTCTAACTCTTCAAAAATCGCTTGGGCGGCAGATAAGAACGGCTTTCATTCAAAAGCCTATACAGCAATTGAGAGCGCAGGCGTCTTTTAACGCAGTATTTGAACCAGAAATACGTTCTGGCAAAGTTAAAGGAATAAGCGTTACCGTTGAAGATTTTTATAGAGAGCAAAAGGCAGACGCTCTTGCGCAAGACAGTTTTTATGAGCTGACGCGCCTGCTGGCTTATTCTCTTAAAGGAGACGCTTTGCCGTCTGTCTGGGACGAAAGTTCAATTTTTGGAAACGTTATGCCTGACGACATTTGGATTAAGGCGGCAATACTTTTAGACGAGGCGGCTAATTCTAAAGACATTCAAAAAGAGTTGATAGCCATTATAGAAAACGCAAAAATAGACGGCAAACCGCTTTTCCCAAACAAGCAAGCTCTTTTAGACGCGCTTAAGAGCAAAACTGCTGCGGGGTCTTTTCAATATAGCGCTATAGAAATGTTTATAGACACAATATATAAAAACAGCGTTCCAGTTTCAGGCGTTTTAAGCCAAACCTTAGAAACGCTTAAAAACTCTGCTTCCCTTCCTTTCAGCCGCGCTCCTCTTTTTATTTTGAAAAAACTTTCACTCTACGCGCGCGCTCCGCAATATTTAAAAGACCTTTCGCAGGCATTTGTTTTTGACGTAGATAAACCTGATAGAGAACTTGCGGCTTATTTGGGTTCTTTTGCGTCAAAATCGTTTGCTTTATCTTTTAAGGAGAACGCTTCAGAACTCAATGGAGAAATTATAAGCGCGCAAGTTTTTGTGAACGGGCGGTATTTACGGGCGGACATCGCTTTAAATAAAACCGTTACGGACAAAAGAATTTTTAATTCTTTAGAGTTTTCCGTCTACGGAATAGATTCTTCAGACGCCGCTTTGTTAAATGAGATAAAAATACAGCTGGTAAATTTGTTGACGTCAAATTATGCGCTTGCGGCGCAACTTGCTCGTTTTGGGCTTGATTTGCGCGGGATTAAAAATATTGTCTACATAAACGACAAAGGCGTCAATCAAAGCGCGGCTCCTGAAATGAAAGTCGTAAGCGTTCAAAACCGGCAAAATTATAATTCTGCGTTCGGCGCGTTTGCAGATTTGCAGGCGGGACGTTTTAAAAGCGTTGAAGAAAGAGCGGAAATTATATCCGCAGCGGCTGCGGCGGCGGGAGAAATGCAAAAGGTAGAAAGAGAAATTAAAAGCGAAAGCGTTTTCAGCGAAAAACTGTCTGTAAGCGCAATGTTAAAAACTGAAAACGACTCAGGTATCGGAGAGCTTACGGCTCTTGCAGACTATGTTTCAAATGTGCTTAAAAACGCAGGAGTATGCGGCTTTACCATGACAGACGCCGCGGATTTGTCAAACCCTCTAGCCGCAAATTATTTGCTTGTAGATTTACTTTCTATAAAGGAAGCGCAGGGAAAAATAACGGCTCAAGATTTAAAAACCCAAGACATAAGCGCAGAAACTGTAGATAAAGCCGCCGCGGCAAAAAATAAACTTAACGCCGCGTTAAAATTATATTTGTCTTTAAGCGATAAAGCTGATATTGAACGCTATTACAGCGCAAATAAAAGCTGGCTAGACGCTTTTGCCGGCGCGGAATTTGAAAAATATAAAGACGCGTTAAGCTCGGACAGGCAAAATTTCATTATGACTATAGCGATGCTTGAAATGTTTTTTGAACGCCAAATTAAAGAAACTTTGAGCGAAATAGCATTGGGCGAAGTTTCTTTAACTTTAAAAAATATTGACGCTTCAAACATTGGGGCGGCGGTGAGAAAATGGTTTGTTTTGGGAGTAAATTCGCTTGTATTAGACATTGAAAATATAGACGAAGCCGTTCTTAAAAATTTAAACGCTGAACTTAACGCTTTAAGAGACGAAGGTTATTACGGCGCGATTTATATAAAATCTGCAAATCAAAATCAAAACGCGCTGGATTTAATAATTGATTACGGGCATATTCCCGTAATTCCTTTTATGTCGCTAAAGGCTTTGACAGTCCCCAAAAACGCTTACAGACTTGAAATAGACGACGCGGCTTTGCGTTCAAACCCGGATATTGAAGCTTTGCTTAAAGAAACGTCTTCAAGCGGCGCGCGTTTTGTGGATTATCCGATAGGCTTGCTTTGGGGAGAGAGAACTTCTGAAAGCGCGCTTGAAAATTACAGAGTTCCCGCTAAAGGTTCAAAGCGTTTTGCGGGGATAAATTTTGGTTTGTTTAAAGTTCCGTTTAAGACTGCCGAGCAAAGCAGGCTTGACGTATATGACGACGCTTTAAATAAAGGTTTAAATTTTAACGCAGACGCTTCAAAATTTGACGTCAACGCAGAATTTCCGCTTGAAGTCTACGGTAAAAAAACGCCTGTCGTTTTTGCCGTTTTGGCGTTTGGGGCGGCGGCGCGGAGCGGGAAAATATCAGAAATTGTAAATTCTGCAGATTACCATGAATTTGAGCGCTACGCGATTCAAATATTAGAATCTTTGGGAACGCGCGGCGAACTTAAAAACGCTTACGAATATCTTTACGCAATTTTGACGTCGTATCAAAACGCCGTAAAGTCCGGCGACCAAGATTTGCAGCTTGTTGAAGCCGCAAGAGCCGCGGGGTTTTTACAAGGATTAAGCGAAAACTTAATTATTAAAAAAGCGGGAGTTTTTCAGTCGCGCGAAATCGCGTTGATTTACGCAAAGCTCGTTTCGCTCCAAGCTCTGCTTGAAACGGGCGTATATTCTAAATCTGTTGACGGGGTTTTTGCGCAGCGTGTTTTGGGAAATATAAATAAAATCCTTGACGAAAAAAATCTCAAAGAAGCCGCTTTAGAAATAGTTCCGCTTTTTAAGAACTTGTCGTCGGCGTTAGACGGCGGAATTTTTGCTTTTGATTTTGACGGCGCGGGCGAATTGTTTGAAAGCGCAGGCGACGCCGAAAAAACGGCTAAAATTTACGCCGCTCTCATTAGCGTTATGACGGACGTTTTTATAGACGTAAAATTTTCTAAAGAAGACATAAGAAAGAACGTTTCGGCTGTTCCTTTGGACGCTGTAAAAAATATATTGGCAGCGGCGTAAAAAAAAGATGATAATTCCCGCGCGTATTTTTTTCTTCATTTCGTCCGTTTTTATTTTGCCTTCCTGTTTTGGAATTTATAAAAATCACAAGCTGCTTGCCGAAGTTGACAATGCGTCTGCGGCTCCCAGCGAAGTTTTTGTTTCAGCAGACTACGACGGCGGAAATTCTTTTTCTAAAAACAATTTCGCGGAAAGTTCCGTTTCAGGCGGCAAAATCGCGGAAAAAACCGTTTTGGACAAAAAACTGTATTTTTCTTACGAAGACGAAGGGCGCGCTTATTATTTTGCGGCAAAAATTCCGCGCAAAGACAGCCGCAGAGAAAAACGAAACGCCGCCTTAGAAATTAAAGAGGCAAAAGATTTTAATCCTGACGCGCTTTTGCAAAAAGAAGAGGTCGTCATAGCGGAAGATATTTTTCCCGCCGCTTTAGAAGAAGCCTTAAATATCATGGCGCCTAAGACGAACAATTCGGGCGTAATAATTCCTACTGGGTTAAAAGACGCCGTTTTATACAGAGACTCTGGCGGCGCGGTTAAAATTGCCGAACCAGCAAATGTCCCTAAAAGCGTCAAGGTAAAAGGACGCCTTAGCAGAAAGAGAACGGTCAGCCGAACTTACGGAGCAATAATAAAATATATGCGCCAAAAGTATCCTGACGCGCAAAAATTTATTATTCCTGTTACAAATATTCCTCTTGTTCCTTACGTCTACGTCGATATTGAAAACGAAACGGCGGCGGCTGTAAAACTGCCCGATTTTTACGAAGTAAAAAAAGACGTTTCCGCAGTCGGTTTTTCCGCAGGATTTTTTTA
>JAISLV010000098.1 GCA_031277075.1 Endomicrobium sp.
CCTTTTAGCGGCGTTGACTTTATAAACGCTTTTCCAAAAACAACTAAAAAAATCGCGGTTTTAGACAGAACAAAAGAACCCGGCTCTCTTGGCGAACCGCTTTTTCAAGACGTCTGTTCGGCGTTTTTAACAAAAGAAGGCAAAGCAAAATTTCCTGTTACTCCGTTGATTATCGGCGGACGATACGGCATAGGTTCAAAAGAATTTACGCCTCCGATGGTGAAAGCCTCTTTGGATAATTTAAACGCGCAAGAGCCTATTGAAAGTTTTATTTTAGGCATTGAAGACGACCTCGGCGGGAAATCGCTAAAAACTCCTCTTGATTGCGAAAATATGGCGGCTAAGGCTTACAGCGCGATGTTTTTCGGGTTAGGTTCAGACGGCACGGTAGGCGCAAATAAAAACACTATGAAAATTATCAGCGAAGAAACCGACAATCTTTCGCAGGGTTATTTTGTCTACGATTCTAAGAAAGCGGGTTCTATGACGACTTCTCATATACGTTTCGGCAAAGATTATATCCGCGCGCCTTACCTTATTGAAGCCGCAGATTTTATCGGCGTTCACTTGTTTTCTTTTTTAGAAAAATACGACGTTTTGGGCAAAGCAAAACAGGGCGCGACGGTTTTAATAAACGCCCCTTACAAATCCGAAGAAGTTTGGGATAAACTTCCCAAAGAAGTTCAAAAACAAATTATTGACAAACAACTGAAAGTCTATGCTATAGACGCTTCGCATATAGCGCTTAAAACGGGCATGGGTTCGCGCACAAACACCATAATGCAGACGGCGTTTTTCGGCATTTCAGGCGTTATAGAAAAAGACACCGCGATAGCAGCAATTAAAAACGCTATCAAAAAAACCTATTCTAAAAAAGGCGACGAGGTCGTTCAAAAAAATTACGGCGCTGTAGACGCGGCTTTAGCTGGACTTAGCGAAATTAAGTATCCTAAAGAGGTCACTTCCGAAATATCGCGCAAAAGCGCGGTTCCGCAAGACGCCACTCCTTTTGTGAAAGATATTTTAGCGGATATGATTGTTTATAACGGCGATATTTTGCCCACGTCAAAAATGCCAGTAGGCGGCATTTTTCCAACAGGGACGACAAAATATGAAAAAAGAAATATCGCAATACAATGTCCGTCTTGGGATTCTTCAGTTTGCATTCAGTGCGGTTTTTGTTCTTTGGTCTGTCCTCATGCGGCGATACGTATGAAAGCTTATAATGAAAGCGAGCTTAAAGACGCGCCTGTTACGTTTAAATCGGCAGACGGCAAGGCTGATTTAGCGGGCTTAAAAGTCAGCGTTCAGGTGGCGGTGGAAGACTGCACGGGCTGCGGCGCATGTATTACTAATTGCCCTGCAAAAAATAAAACCGACGCGGCAAAAAAAGCTATTAATATGACAGACCAGCTTCCTTTAAGAGAAAGCGAATCTGAAAATTTTAAATTTTTTCTCAACATAAAATCTGCCGACGTAAAAACAAAACGCGAAAGCGTTAAAGGCTCGCAGCTTCAAACGCCGCTTTTTGAATTCTCGGGAGCCTGCGCGGGCTGCGGCGAAACGCCATATGTCAAACTTTTAACTCAACTTCACGGCGACCATATAGCGATAGCAAACGCAACGGGATGTTCTTCTATTTACGGCGGAAACCTGCCAACTACGCCCTATACAAAACGCGCAGACGGCAGAGGTCCCGCTTGGGCAAACTCTCTTTTTGAAGACAATGCGGAATTCGGGCTTGGCATACGTTTAGCTTACGACCAGCTTGCAAACGACGCGGCGGCTTTGCTTAAAGAGCTTAAAGAAACAGACCTTAAATCTTCGTCGGCTTTAATTGACGAAATTTTAAACGCGCGTCAAACGACCACTGCGGAAATAGACGCTCAAAGAGAAAGAGTGTCTCAACTTAAAGACGCTGCAAAAGGCAATGAAAGACTTCTTGCCTTAGCGGATTACCTTGTAAAAAAGTCCGTCTGGATTTTGGGCGGCGACGGCTGGGCTTACGATATAGGCTACGGCGGTTTAGACCATGTTCTTGCAAGCGGCAAAAACGTAAAAATTTTGGTGATGGATACGGAAGTTTATTCAAATACAGGCGGGCAGATGTCAAAAGCTACGCCTATGGGCGCGGTGGCTTTGTTTGCAGCGGGCGGAAAAAATACGCCTAAAAAAGATTTGGGTATGATTTCAATGACTTACGGAAACATTTACGTCGCTCAAATTTGTATGGGCGCAAATATGAATCAAGCGGTTCAAGCTCTTGCGGAAGCAGAAGCATATAATGGACCTGCAATAGTGATAGCCTATTCGCACTGCATAGCGCACGGCATAGATATGAGCAAAGGTATGCTTGAAGCTAAAAAAGCCGTTCAAAGCGGAAGATGGATTCTCTATCGCTTTAACCCCGAGCTTAAAGCCAAAGGCTTAAATCCTTTAAAAATAGACAGCGGCGAACCTACAGTGGAGCTTTCAGATTTTATGTATGGCGAAAACAGATTTAAATCGCTTGCAAAAAACGACCCCGAAAAAGCGAAAAAATTACTTGAAACCGCAGGAGCCGAATACAATTTGCGCAGAAACGTGTATAAACAGCTTGCGACTCTTGCTTACGACGCGGGCAAAAAAGAAGAAGCAAAAGCATAAAATTATAGACAAGAAAAGAGCGCGGGATGTGTTAAACTTTCCGCGCTCTTTTTTATTAAAAGCCGTTAAAAAGCGCAAAAGCGGATATACCGCTGAAAGCGATATTGTAGTTTGTCTTTCTGCCGTCGCCTGTCGTTTATCATTGCGGGCTTGACCCGCAATCTTTCTTTTGCCGTTTCCGTTAATTCCCCTTTATTTATAAAGGGGCGGCAGGTGGGGACATTGTCCCCGTATGACGTGGTATTTCGTCTTTTGTCTGTTATTTCAGTATGACAACTTTTTTATTTAACAGCAAAGTTTGCGCGCGCTTTTTATATGCGGAGGTTTATTATGAAACAAGAATATTGCGTAATAACCATAGGCTCTTTTGACGGCTTGCATGTAGGACATTTGCTTCTTATAAAAACCGTTTTGCAAAGAGCAAAAGCAAGAGGTCTTAAAAGCGCGGCGATAGTTTTAGAAAAACCCGTTCGCGCGGTTAAAGGGCTTTTATCTTTATACGATGAAAAAATTGAAAAGTTAGAACGCTGCGGGCTTGACATTATAGCCGCGATTGGCGTCCCTTCAGAAATTCTTTCCGTTTCTCCCGACGAATTTTTTGACGAATTTCTTGTAAAACAATTAAAAATTAAAGAACTAGTCTGCGGCTGCGACTTTGCTTTTGGCAAAAACAGGCAAGGCGATATTGCTTGGCTTAAAAAGAAAACAAAAAACGCAGGGATAAAACTTACAATTGTAAAACCTCTAAAAATAAGCGGAACTAAAGTTTCTTCTTCAAAAATAAGAGCGCTGCTTACGGCGGGCGGACTTGAAAAAGCGAATAAACTTTTAGGACGTCCGTATTCTTTCAACGGGACGCCTTTTAGAGACAGGGGAATAGGTGAAAAAATAGGTTTCCCTACTGTAAATTTAAAAGTTTCAAAAGATAAAATTTTGCCTTTAGGCGTTTTTGCAAGCGTAATATCAAAAGGTCAAAAAATTTATCCTGCCATAACAAACATAGGAACCCGCCCTACTTTTAAAGCGGGAAATGCGATAGTCCCCGAGACGCACATTTTAAATTTCAAAGGCAAATGGGGAAAATCAAAAACAAAAGTTCGTCTTCTAAAAAAAATAAGAGCAGAAAAAAAGTTTCAATCGGTTGAAGAACTAAAAAAACAAATTTCAAAAGATATAAAAAAAGCCAAAAAAATTTTCGGCGCATAAACCCGCATTGCAAAAATTGACCGACATGCCTGCAAGGGCATTTAATGTTGAAACGTTTTCGCGGAAATTTGATTGAAACCTATTGTTAAATGTTGTATAATGCTTTTCAAAATTAATAGAAAAGATTTAATCTTTTTAATGGGCGGATGGCGGAACTGGCAGACGCACAGGACTTAAAATCCTGAGGCTCGCAAGAGCCGTGAGGGTTCAATTCCCTCTCCGCCCATTTTTTTATTGTTATAAAAATTTTAAATGAGGACATTGGGTTTTTAGAAATTTTAGAAAATAGGACAAAAAAATGGGAAATGAAAAACAAATTGACACTTTAAGGCATTCCGCGTCGCATATTATGGCGGCGGCGGTTTTGGAGCTTTTCCCCGGAACAAAGGTCGCCATCGGTCCTGCGATAGAAGACGGTTTTTATTACGATTTTGACAGGAGCGAACCTTTTACGATTGAAGATTTGTCAAAAATTGAAGAAAAAATGAAAGATATTATAAAAGAAAATCATCCTTTTATCTGTTCGTCAAAATCAAAATACGAGGCTGTCGAAGAGTTCAAAGAAAAAGGCGAAAAATATAAAGCCGAAATAGCTCAAGGCATTTCCGAAGATAAAGTGACTGTTTATCAGTCGGGCGATTTTACCGACCTCTGCAGAGGTCCTCATATTTCTTCAACTGGCGAACTGAAATATTTTAAACTTTTATCTGTTGCAGGCGCGTATTGGCGCGGCGATTCTTCGCGCGAGCAGCTCCAAAGAATTTACGGGACGGCTTTTTTTACAAAAGAAGAGCTTGACGCTTATTTGGCTAAAATTGAAGAAGCGCAAAAAAGAGACCACAGGAAATTGGGCAAAGATTTAGATTTGTTTAGCGTCAACGACGCCGTCGGCGGCGGGCTTATTTTATGGCATCCTAAAGGCGCGATTTTAAGAAATACTATAGAGAACTATTGGAAACAGTTTCAGCTTGACAACGGCTACGAATTGATAATATCGCCGCATATTGCAAGCGAAGAACTCTTTAGAATAAGCGGACATTTGCAGACGTATTCCGAAAATATGTATGCGTCTATGGACATTGAAGGCAAACCCTACCGCGTAAAACCTATGAACTGTCCTATGCACTTGATGATTTACAAAACAAAACTTCATTCATATAGAGAACTTCCTATAAGATATGCAGAACTTGGCACAGTCTATAGGTTTGAAAAATCAGGCGTTTTGCACGGGCTTTTGCGCGTGCGCGGTTTCACGCAAGACGACGGACATATTATTGTAGCTCCAGAACGTCTTGAAGATGAAATGCTTGCGGTTTTTAAAATGGCGGTAAATATGCTTCAAACTTTCGGATTTAACGATTACAAAATTTACCTTGCCACAAGACCTGAAAATAAATACGTCGGAGAAATAGCCGACTGGGACAAAGCGCAAAAATCAATAGAAAACGCGCTGAAAAAAACAGGCTATGAATATGAAGTAGACGAAGGCGGCGGAGCTTTTTACGGACCAAAAATTGATATAAAAATAAAAGACGCTATCGGAAGGCTTTGGCAGTGTTCAACAATACAATTTGATTTCAATTTGCCAGAGAGATTTGATATTTCATATATTGATTCTAGCGGTAAAAAAGCCCGTCCGTATATGATACACCGCGCGCTTATGGGCTCGCTTGAAAGGTTTATCGGCGTGCTTTTAGAGCATTACGCGGGAGCTTTGCCTTTGTGGCTGTCGCCGATACAGGTTGCGATAGCAAACATTAACGAAGAACAATACGATTACTGCAAAGAACTTTTAGCGAAATTTAAAAAAGCGGGCATAAGAGCCGTTTTTGACGACAGAAACGAAAAAATCGGACATAAAATAAGAGAAAACGCTATGCAAAAAATTCCATATATCGCGGTTGTAGGAAACAAAGAAAAAGAGGCAAACGCCGTAGCTATAAGAGCAAGGGGCAACAAAGATTTAGGCGCAATGAGCGTTGACGATTTTCTAAAAATGTGCGCCGATAAAAACGCGCCGGGAATTAACGAACTTTAACGGCGGCAAAAAATGTGCCTAAGCAGCCTAACTTTATTCTTTGCTCTTTGTCGTTGTCTATGCATCAGTTGTTGTCGGTTACCTAGCCGCTTAGTTGCTTAGCTGCATTCTTTGCTATTATAAGGCGGGTCTGTGTTTCAAAAAATTTTTAGCGAACTCAAAAAAAACGATATATCTTTTTATTGCCTTTTATTTATTTTAACCGTTGCCGTAGGCGGCGGTTTTATTTTTAGCGTTCCTTTGCAAATTTTGTGTTTATTTGCTTTGCTTGCCTGTTTCTCTTTTCTTTTTATCAATAAATCTTTCGAAAATAACGGTATTTTTGTCGTTTTGCTTCCTCTCATTGCAATTGCCGTATCTTATTTAGGAGCGGATTTTCAAACAAATGTGAGAACGGCTTCTTTGGGGTTGTTAAACGCTATTTTGGCGTTTTTTATAGTTTCATATTCAGACGCTAGAAACAAAGAAAATATTTTAATAACGCTTATTATTTTTGCGGTTTGGATTTCTTTCCTTTTGTTTGTTCAGGCTTTATCGTCAAATTCTGATTCTCAAAACGCTATGCTTTTAAATGTTAACATAGCCGCTGGATTTTTATTGCTCGTCTATCCTCTTTGTTTTTCTTTTGTTGAAAATAACAAACGCCCTCTTTTGTTTTTATCAATAGCTTTTTTTATTTTTGCCGCCGTAATAATCACAAAATCGCGTTCGGCTATAATTATCGCTTATCTTGTCTCTATTTTTTATTTTATACGTTTGAGAAAAAACGCGGCTTTTAAAATGTTTTTTGCCGCAATATCGTTTTTTGTGCTGGCGGGCATTATTTACGCTTTTAAAGCAAAAGCGGGCTGGCAGAGTTTTGAAGACAGGCTTATTTGGCAAAAAACGGCGGTTTTGATGTTGAAAGAAAACCCTATATTTGGCGTAGGTTTTGGAAATTTCTCGGCGATGTTTGTCTATTACAGAACGGAATTTGTGGTAAATACTTTATTTGCTCACAATATAATCGCGCAGTTGCTTGCCGAAGTCGGCATATTTGGTTTTGTATGTTTTTTTGCCGCAGCTTTTGTTTTTGTAAAAAACGCAGTCGTTTTCTTGCGTGAAAACGTCAATCTCGCATGCAGCGTGTGCGCCGCGTCTTTTATTGTTTTAAATCTTAGCGATTACAGTTTTTTTATTCCTGCAAATACGATAGCGTTTTTTATAATTTGCGGCATTGCTTTTAACGCTCAAACGCGGCTGAGGGATAAGAAGTTTACGGCGGCTTCTATTATTATTGCGGCGGCGGTTTTGATTTACGTTTTTTTGAACGTTTTGACCGCGCATAATCATTTTGTAAAAGGCGACGCTTTGCATGGAGAAGGAAAATTTAAACAAGCCGCGAAAGAATATTTGCAAGCTCTTAAATACGACGGTAAAAATGCGGATTATTGGTATAGGCTTTACGAAAACGGAAACGCCGAAAAAAATTATAACGGAGCTATAAATTATCTATTAAACGCGGAAAAATATTATAGGCGTTCTTCGCAAATAAAAGCCGAAGCGGCGTACTTGTATAAAATATTAGGCGATGAAAAAAACGCCGCAAAATACGCAAAACTTGCAAAAGAATACGATAAATTCAACCCGTTTTATAAGTAATGATTTTCGCGCGGCAAACGGTTGTTATTGCGGGTTTGAGATAAAATCGCTTGGCATATAATCGTAACAATTTTTGTCGTTTCCGATTGTGGCAAATTTTGGGACATTGAACATTGCCGCCGCTCTGTTTCTATCAGCGGCTGTGTGTATTTTTCCGTGTATTTTTCTTGACTTTGTAAGTCGTAAAATAGTAGAATTTGCTCTGTATATTTTGCAAGTAAATTCACAAAAAAGGAGCTACACAATGCCTAATAAGTACGTTTATTTCTTCGGAGGCGGGAAAGCCGACGGAGACGGCAGCATGAGAAATCTTCTCGGAGGCAAGGGCGCAAATCTTGCCGAAATGGCAGGACACAAAGATTTGAAACTTCCCGTTCCGCCCGGATTTACGATTACTACGGAAGTATGCTCATATTATTACGACAATAAAAGAAAATATCCTAAAGAACTGCAAGGGCAGGTTGCAAGCGCTTTAAAAAATGTTGAAAAAGTAATAGGCAAAAAGTTCGGCGACGTAAAAAATCCTCTCTTAGTTTCAGTCCGTTCTGGCGCAAGAAGTTCAATGCCTGGGATGATGGAAACCGTTCTAAACGTAGGTCTTACCTCAAAGACAATTCCCGCTTTAATCGCAAAAACAAATAACGAAAGATTCGTCTACGACGCTTATAGACGCCTCATTATGATGTATTCGGACGTCGTTATGGAAAAAGCCGCAGGGATAGAACCCGCCGACGATATGGGAATAAGAAAACAGCTTGAAAGAATAATGGAAGAAAAGAAACAAGAAAAAGGCGTATCGCTTGACACAGAACTTACCGCAGAAGACCTCAAAGACCTTGCCGAAAAATTTAAAGCAAAAGTTAAAGAAGTTTTAGGGAAACCTTTCCCAGACGACGCCGACGCTCAGCTTTGGGGCGGCATTGGCGCGGTTTTTGCTTCTTGGAACGGCAAACGCGCTATAGCTTACAGAAAAATTGAAAATATCCCAGACGCTTGGGGAACAGCCGTCAACGTTCAATCTATGGTTTTTGGAAATATGGGCGACACTTCGGCTACAGGCGTGGCTTTTTCTAGGAACCCCGGAAACGGAGACCCAAGATTTTACGGCGAATATCTTGTCAACGCGCAAGGCGAAGACGTCGTCGCTGGAATTAGAACTCCCGCTCCGATAAACGCCGCGGCGCAAAGCGAACACAATAAAAACGAAACGACTTTAGAAAACGCTATGCCTAAAATGTATAAAGAGCTTTTTGCAATTCAAAAAAGACTTGAAAAGCATTATAAAGATATGCAAGACATTGAGTTCACCATTGAAGACGGAAAACTTTGGATGCTCCAATGCAGAAACGGTAAACGCAATGGTCCCGCCGCGGTTAAAATGGCTTTGGATATGATAAAAGAAAGACTTATCACAAAAGAAGAAGCCGTTTTAAGAGTTTCTCCCGCGCAGCTTGACGAACTTTTGCATCCTATTATAGACCCGAAAGCGGAAAAAGCCGTTGAGATTATAGCAAAAGGTCTGCCTGCAGGACCCGGCGGAGCGGCAGGAACGATAGTTTTTACGTCTGAAGACGCCATAAAAGCGGCTGAAGAAGGGAAAAAAGTTATTCTTGTAAGAGAAGAAACTAACCCTGAAGACGTTGAAGGCATGAGAGCGGCTCAGGCTATTTTAACGGCGCGCGGCGGTATGACAAGCCATGCGGCTTTAGTCGCCCGCGGCTGGGGAAAATGCTGCATAGTAGGATGCGCGGCTATAGCGGTTGATTTAAACGCAAAAACAATGAAAATCGGCGATAAAACGTATAAAGAAGGCGATTGGATAACTTTGAACGGAACAAAAGGAAACGTCTACGAAGGCAAATTAGACATGGTTGACGCTACTGAAAACGCGCTTCTTTTTGATTTCTTAAAAGTTTGCGACGCCGTAAAGAAACTTAAAGTGCGCACAAACGCCGACACTCCCGCAGACGCCAAAAAAGCGCGTTCTTTTGGCGCTGAAGGCATAGGACTTTTTAGAACGGAACATATGTTTTACGGCGAAAATTCCGAAAAGCCCTTGTTTGCTTTAAGAAAAATGATAGTTTCGGCAAAAACGGAAGAGAGAATAAAAGCTCTTGACGAACTTTTCCCGTTTTTTAAAGACGCTTTAAAAGGCACGCTTGAGGCTATGGACGGATACCCCGTTACCGTCCGTCTGCTTGATCCGCCTTTGCACGAATTTATTCCCGGCGAAACTTCAAAGAAAAAAGTTATCGCTGACAGCATTGGAATTTCTTTAGAAGAGTTTGACAAAAGAGCCGAAAAACTCCACGAAACAAACCCGATGATGGGACATCGCGGAGTAAGGCTTGGCATAACGTATCCAGAAATTACGGAAATGCAGGTTCGCGCAATTTTTGAAGTTAGCGCGGAACTCATAAAAGAAGGGAAAAAAGTTCAGCCCGAAATAATGGTACCCGTAACATGTTCAATAAACGAACTTAAAAATCAAAAAGCTATAATAGACAGAGTCTACGGCGAAACAGCCGCAAAAACGGGAAAGAAATTTAAATATTCGCTTGGAACGATGATAGAAATTCCAAGAGCCGCCTTGCTTGCCGACCAGATGGCTGAAGTCGCGGAATTTTTCTCTTTTGGAACTAACGATTTAACGCAGATGAGCTTTGGTTTTTCAAGAGACGACGTCGGCGCTTTTATGGGCGACTATCTCGGCAAAAAAATCCTTGAAGACGACCCGTTCCAAACTATAGACATTGACGGAGTAGGACAGCTTATATCTTACGGAGTTGAGCTTGGCAGAGACGTTCGCCCCGATATGAAAATAGGCATTTGCGGCGAACATGGCGGAGACCCGCGTTCAGTTGAGTTTTGCCATAATGTAGGATTAAGCTATGTTTCCTGCTCGCCTTTTAGAGTTCCTATAGCAAGGCTTGCCGCCGCTCAAGCGGCTGTGAAAGAAAAGAAAGCTGCGGAAAAAGCAAACGCTTCGGCAAAAGCAAAATCTTCAACTAAAACAAAGGCAAATACAAAATCTTCTGCAAAAGCGAATGCTTCTAAAAAAGCAAAAAAGAAATAAGAGAAACGGATATTTAAACATTTTTTCTCTATTTTAGCAGTTTAAAAAAGCGCGGGTTTTAGGCGCTAAAGACGGGTTAGGAGCGAGGAGCGAACAATTAACGACAGGCAAAACGGCTCGTTAACTTTGCTTCTCGCTTTTTAATTTACGATATGAAAAATTTTTTGTCTGTTTTATCGCTACTCTTTTTATCGGCAGCCGCGGCTTTTGCGTTTGACGCAAAGGTTGAGCCGTCGGCGTCTATTTCAATTCAAAACGCGGTCTTTTCGCCTTACGCAAACATTTCCGAAGGCGTGGTTTTTGTCCCCGCAATTCAAAACGCCGATAAAATAAAAGTCTGGGCGCTTACCGTTAAAAATGAGCGCGGACAAAAAGTCCGCGAATTTTTAGGCAGGGGCGGCGTCCCGCAAAAAATTGTTTGGGACGGGCTTGACGAAAAAGGAAATATTGTAAGCGACGGCGTTTATTCGTATAGGTTTCTAGTAAGATTTAAAAAGAAGATTGTAATACTAGAAAAAGCCGCGATAACTATAGACGCCACTTTTCCTTTCCTTTCAATGAAAACGGCAGACGACGTCTATTTTGTTAACGAACGCGGCGGGAGTTTTTCAAAAAGCGTAAATTTATATTTGAGCGCAGGCGACGAAAACGCGCTGGATTTTGAAAAAAGTTTTGTTAAAGTTTTAAGTTTTAAAAATAAAGAAGTAAAAATTTTTAATTTTGAAAATAAAATACCTGAATTTATAGAGTGGGACGCCATAGACGACATTTATGGCAACTATCTGCCTAAAGGCAACTATACGATAGTTTTTACCGTCGCCGATAAGGCGGGCAACGCTTTGAGCGTTTCAAACGAAATTTCCGTAACTCAAATGCCAAAAGAACCGCCTAAACCAAAAGAAGAAGTGAAAGTGAAACAGGAAGAAAGAGGACTTGTAATAAATCTTTCAAGCAAAGTTTTGTTTGATACGGGAAAAAGCGCGCTAAAAGACGAAGCGGAAAAATCTTTAAACGAAGTGGCGCAGATTTTAGCGGTTTATCCTAAAAATAAAGTTTCTATTGAAGGACATACAGATTCTAGCGGCAATGAAGCTAAAAACGAAACTTTGTCGCTTGAAAGAGCAAATTCCGTGCGGGATTTTTTTATTTCAAAAGGCATAGACGCCGATAGAATGCAAATTGAGGGTTTTGGCTCTTTAAAGCCTGTAGCGGACAATAAAACTGAAAAAGGCAGAGAACAAAACCGCCGCGTAGAAATAATTGTTTTAAAAATTGAAGAAGCAAAGCCGCAAGCCGAATCTTTACACGACAAATCTTTGCAAGACGAGTCTTCTCAAGACGAGTCTTTGCAAGACGACGCTGCGCAAAACGAATTTCCCCAAGAAACAAACCCTGCAGAGCAAGAAGAAGAGAGCATAGATGAAAATCAAAATCCTGCGCAAAAAAACGATGAGATTATTGAAAGCGAAACGCTTGTAAAATCTCTTGTTTCAAAAGAGCGGGAAACTCAAAAATCAGACTTAGAAACCGCCTTACAGGAATAAACTGCAAGTTTCTAAAAGTTCTAGAGTAAAATTTTATTTCTGCTTTTTGTTGGAAAGCGTCGTTAGAGATTGCCTCTTTTTTGTCTGCGCGGCGCGGGATTTGCTATTGTCTGCCGCGCGGTTTAAATTTGCTTGTTTAAAAGAGAATAAAATGAAAAATATTTTAATTATAATTTTGCTTGTAATATCTTTTTTTATTTTGGTTTTTGCCGCTTACTGCGTTGGGTTTAAAATATATTTTTCTTCGGATAGAATTGTAAAAAAAACGCAGCGTCTGGTAAAAATGACTTTTCAAAGAGACAGCGAAATTGCAAAAGCGGACTTGTCGCCTTTGGGGAATTTTTCGCTTTCGTCTTTTGCAATGGCGCAAAAAGGCGGATTTAAAACTGGGACGACGTTTTCCGTAGAGACGGTTAATTCTAAGGTAGAACTTGCAAAACTCTTAAAAAGAGAACTTATTTTTAAGCCGTTTGAAGTTTCGGGCATTGTTTTAAATTTAAATTATTCAGGCAAAAGAAAATTTGATTATAAGTCGTTTTTTGGGAACGTCAAATATATTTTTTACGGCAAATCCGCAAAGCACGGACTTATACGGAGCGCGGAAATTAACGATATTTCCATTATAAATTCAAACTTTAACTTAAAATCTGATTTAGGGGAAATGAATTTTTCAAACATAACTTTAAAAATCGCTCGGCTTGATTTTAGCGATAAAATTTCAGGGACGGGGTCTTTTGAATTTTCTTTTGATAAAATAAAAACAAACGCGGAATTTAATTTTGTTTATAAAGCGCAAGATTCGGTAATAGAAATTCAAAATTTCATCTGCAAAGATTTTAACGTTTCCGCAGACGCCAAAATAAAATTAAACGCCGACGGTTCGGTTTCTACAGAGTACATCGCAAGAATAAACAAGCAAAAATTGCTTGACGCTTTAAAAGATTTTCCCGTATATGCAAATATTATTCAGCTTGCTTACCCCGAAGTTATCGACGAAATAATTTTGATTTACCCCAGATAACTGCGGCAATGGCAAAGAGCAAAAACGCAAGCTAAGCAACAGGGAAAAGGCGCTAATGCATGGGCGGCATGGACTTTAAAAACTATGATTTAGGTTTTTTATTTTACCGGTTTATATCTGAAAACTTTTCTATTTATATAAGGGTGTCTCTAAAAACCATAACCCCTGTTGAAAAGGCTTATTTGGATACTATTAAATCCGCGCAAAAAAAGATAAGTAAAAAGAGCAAAAATAATGAATAAAGAACTACAATTTTTGATATATAATACGCCGCAAGAGAATATAAAAATAGACGTTGTGGTAAAAGACGAAACTATTTGGCTTACGCAAAAGGCTATGGCTGCTCTTTTTGGCGTTGACAGGTCTGTAATAACGAAGCACGCGGGTAATATTTTTAAAGAAAATGAGCTTGATGAAAATGTGGTATGTGCAAAATTTGCACTAACCACACAACACGGGGCTATTGCAGACAAAACCCAAACGAAAGAAACGAATTTTTACAACCTTGATATGATTATTGCGGTAGGATACCGCGTAAATTCATCCAAAGCGACACAGTTTAGAATATGGGCGACTAAAGTATTAAAAGAATTTATAATAAAAGGTTTTGCGCTTGACGATGAACGGATGAAACAAGGAAAGGCTTTTTTTGGCAAAGATTATTTCCGCGAACTTTTGGAGCGCGTCCGCTCTATTCGCGCAAGCGAACGCCGCATCTGGCAGCAGATTACAGATATTTTCGCAGAATGCAGTATAGATTATGACCGCAATGCTGAAATTACAAAAGAATTTTTTGCTTTAGTCCAAAATAAGTTTCATTTTGCAATAGCAGGGCAAACAGCGGCTGAAATTATTTATACAAAAGCCGATAGGAACAAGAAAAATATGGGTTTAACTGCTTGGAAACATTCCCCCGACGGACGAATTTTAAAGTCTGACGTTACAGTAGCCAAAAATTATTTGCCTGAAAAAGAAATTAAACGCTTGGAAAGAGCGGTAAGCGGGTATTTTGATTATGTTGAAGACCTTATTGAAAGAGAAAATACCTTTACTATGGAAGAGTTTGCAAAAAGCGTCAATGAATTTCTATCTTTTAGAAAGTATCAGATTTTAACGGATAACGGCAAAATATCCAAACTTCAAGCTGACAGTAAAGCTAAAGCCGAATATGACGAGTTTAATAAAACGCAGAAAATAATATCTGATTTTGACAAAGAAATAAAAAAACTAAAACAAAAACGCGGCAATGCCGATGAATAAATCAGGGGGTCTTGCAAAAACCTATAATGTTTGAACTGCCGCAAAATTTGCGGCAAGTACGAGCATTATAGGTTTTTAGAGACATCCAAATATAACAATATAAAGGAAATTTTATGCCTAAGAAAGCTATTATTATCGGCGCTGGTCCAGCGGGGCTTACGGCGGCTTACGAGCTGCTTACAAAAACTGACATTATTCCTGTAATAATTGAAGCTACAGGCGATTTGGGCGGTATTTCTAAGACTTTTAATTATAAAAATAATAGAATGGATATGGGCGGACATCGGTTCTTTTCAAAATCTGACAGAGCGGTTAATTTTTGGACAAATATTTTGCCTTTGCAAACTTCCCCGTCAAAAGACGATATTTTGCTAAACAGATTTATCAGCTTTCCTAAAAGCGCGCGGGAACAAAACCCCGAAAGTAAAGACGGCGTAATGCTTATACGAAATAGATTGTCGCGCATATTTTTTATGCGTAAATTTTTTGATTATCCCGTGTCTTTAAGTTTTCGCACTATACGAAATCTCGGCGCAAAACGAATGATTAAATCCGGTTTGAGCTATCTGTATTCTATGTTTAAAAAAAGGCGCGAACGCTCGCTTGAAGATTTTATGATAAATAGGTTCGGCAAGGAACTGTATTTAACTTTC
>JAISLV010000142.1 GCA_031277075.1 Endomicrobium sp.
AACGCCCGTCCTTGCCTTGCGCCTTGAGAGACATTGTCTCTGCGGCATTTCTTCATCAGAAAATTTGTCCGTCCTTGCTCTTAGGACGCGGCTTGCATTTTCTTCTTTGAACTGCCGCAAAATTTGCGGCAATTACGTACATTATAGGTTTTTAGAGACACCCCATTTCACAGTTGTTTTTTAAAATAATCAAGCAATTCTTTATGGGTGGAATAAACTTTATTTGCGTTTTTCAGGTGTTTTTTTGAAAGGCTTGTCGCTATGGCTGCGCAATACATTTTTGCCGCCCTGGCGGCTTTTATTCCATATGGCGCGTTTTCTATTACCATACATTCTTTAGGGGAAAGGTTTAATTTTTTTGCGGCAAGTAAATAAGAATCAGGGTAAGGCTTGCCACGTTTTACCATATCGCCGGCAACTTTTACGTCAAACAAATCGTAAATATTTTTAGGGAGCATTTTTTTAGCTTCCGTAAGAGAAGAGCCTGTTACAAGCCCTATCAAAAAACCTCGATTTTTCAATAATATTATTAGTTCTACAATTGCGCCAAAAATATATCTTTTAAAATATTTTGTAAAAAGACGCCGTCTATCTAAGAAAATTTTATGAGCGATTTGTTCAGTAAATTTTAAACCGTCGCGTTTAAAAGTATAACGTATAACTTTATCCCATTTTGCGCCTTCCATACCAAAAATATCGGCAGGGGCTGCGCGCACATTGTATTTACGCAGAGCCTCAAACCAAGAAATAAAATGATACGGCATAGAATCAACTATAACGCCGTCCATATCAAAGAAAACAGCTTTAAATTTTTTTAATTTATTTTTCATTTTTAAAATCCGCGCTATATTATGGGCGTTTCTAAAAAACTGAAGCAATAGCCTTTTTTAAAAGAGGATTTTTAAGATAAGGCGCAAGCGGCGACGGCAGCCTTGCGGCTTGAGACAAAATCTTTGTCTGTATCTTTACATTGCTCCTTGTCTAAAAGGTTCGGCAAAGACAGGCGTTAAGATTTTTTAGAGGCGTCCCAAAGATGAAATTGATATGCTTGCGCTATCGGCAATTGCTTACGCGCAGCTTGCCGCTTTGAATTTTGCCGCAGTCAGTTTAAAAAACGGCAAAGCTCGCTTTTTACTACAGCGTCGCTGACGCCCGCGCCTGTCTGAAACTTTCCGATATCTTTTAATAAAACGAACCGCAGCTTTGACGAGATTGATTTTTTATCTTTTTTCATTAAATTAACAAGACGTTCAACGTTTAAAGCTCCCAACTTAAAAATAAGTCCCGCTTCGTTTAAAAGCTCTTCAACTTTAACGCAGGTTTCTTTGGGGCAAATCTTTAAAGCAAATGAAAGTTTTGCGGCAAAAAGCATGCCGACAGCCACCGCCTCGCCGTGTAAATATTTTTTATATTGGGTATAAGTTTCAAGCGCATGGGCGAAAGTATGTCCGAAATTTAAAACTTCGCGCAGTCCCTTTGTTTCAAACTCGTCTTTTTCAACGACGCGGGCTTTAAAAAAACAGGATTTATAAATTATATATTCAAAATCTTTTTCGCCGATAAAAGCGTTTTTGAAAAGTTTTAAAAGATAGTCGTAAAAATTTTTATCAAAAATAAAGGCGTATTTAATAATTTCAGCAAAACCGGCCTTCAGCTGCCTTTGGTCAAGCGAGGAAAGATAGCTTGAGTTTATCCAAACAAAAGACGGCTGATAAAAAGCGCCCGCGATATTTTTTCCGCCGGAAACGTTGACGGCGGTTTTGCCGCCTACGCAAGAGTCCGTCATGGCAAGAAGAGTGGTAGGAACTTGGACAAACTTTATTCCCCGCATATAAGTCGCCGCAAAAAAACCCGCAATATCGCCTACTACGCCGCCGCCTAAAGCTAAAACGCAAGATTTTCTGTCTATGCCGTCTTTTAAAGCCTTGTCGTATAAACGCGACAAGACCTCAATGTTTTTGCCTCTTTCGCCTGCGGGGATTACCGCGCTTTTAACGCTAAAACCCGCGCAAGAAATTTGAAAACAAAAATTTTTTAAATAAAGTTTCGCAACGTTTGAATCTGAAATTATAAAAAGTTTTTTTGATTTGTTTACGCCCGATAAAGCGTCCGTCAAATCTTTTATATTTTTGGATATCGTTATTTTGTAAGGGGCTGTTTTTAAAGCGACTTTTATTTGTTTTTTCATCTTATCAGTTTGAAACTTATAATCTCGTCTTGGAAACCCGCCCCGTTTAAAATCGCGGAATATTCGCCGTCTGGAACTTTCTTTTTTGCAGACGAAGTCATATTCCATTTTAAAACGGCGGGGATATTCGCCTTAACGTCAGTTTCAAGTTTATTTACCTGCCCGTCGTTTTCATCTACAATTTGAACGGAGACACGCCCGCCTTCATTTGAAATAACCGCTATTTCAACGGCAGAGGTTTTAGACTCGGATATTTCGGAGTTTTTTCCTCCGTAAATGAAAACCGTAGGTCTTACTGTTTTTTTAGGATATGCAAAAACGTCGTTAAAATCCGCGTCTTCTTTAAAAGAAACTGAAAAAGATTCGGGATAAAAATGATACTCTTCAGAATAAGGCGTTACGACGGTTTTTTTGTCGCTTTTTAAACCGTTGAGAGTATATGTTCCTGCCGAATCTGTTTCTGCGGAAATGTTGTCAGAGGTCTTTAATACGACCCCGTTAATTCCTCTTTGGAAAGCGTTATATATCGCGCCTTTTAAAGAATAAGTTTTTACCGCCGCATGATGAATAGGCTGCTGCGCAGGCGCGGGTTCTTGAGGCTGGGCTATCTGCTCTTCAGGTTTTGGTTTTGCAGCCGCGCCGCTTGCGCCTTTTTCAACGGCTTTAAAATTTTCCGACATTTTGCCTTCGCTTAAATTTACATATTCTCTTTTTGCAGGCGTAAACGCATATCCTTCAAGCGAAGGTTCAACGACATAATCTCTGGCTATTTTTGCCGCGCTTATCGTATAGTAGCCGTTTTCGTCAGTTTTATAAGTTTGAGGCGTAATCCCAGCTCCGCTTAAAACTACATTTACTCCTTCAAGCGAAGATTTTCCCGTAGTTATTCGTCCGCTTAACACCACAGACGCCTCAAAAATTTCGTTTTGAAAATTTTTTGTAAGGCTTTGGTATTCTTTTTGAAAAGGTTCAAACATTAAGCCTTTCGCATAAAGAGACACAAGGTAGTTGCCGTTATATTGAAGTCCTCTTATCGTATATTTTCCGTTTTCGTCGGTTTTGTATTTGCTGCCGTTGACGTCAACGGTTACGCCAGCTATAGGTCTTCCCCCAGACAGCACTTTACCGCTTAAATATAATTCCGTATAAAATTCTACATGCGTATTTTCTTTGAGAAAATCAATCGTTATCGGGTCGT
>JAISLV010000158.1 GCA_031277075.1 Endomicrobium sp.
CTTGCCGTAAGTAAAAACAAAATCGCCGAGGCTAACAAGGTAGGGGCTAACTCTAAAGAGTTGCTTGCCATCCTAACCCTCTTGCAAGAACAAGAGGTAAAGCTCGGCGACGTAAATAATATAACAGAACCGGCAAATAAGAGCAAGTCTTATTTGCAGGAAAAGCCCGAACAAAACGCCGATATTGAAAAAATAAAAGAAGTTGGTTTTGACTGATACATTTATAAAAGCAAAGGGAAACTTTTGATAAAAGATTTTTATTTAAATAATGAAACGCAAGCCGATATGATTGAAGGTTATGCAAACGTTTCCGCGCTTGAAAAGAAATTGTCGCAAAAGAGCGGAATAAAAATAATCAGAGACACAGAAATTACAAATTTATATAAAAATTTCAGAAAAGACAGTTTAATGGAAAAAAGCGTTTAAAACTACGCCCGAGTTTAGCGCGCAGGAAGTTGACGCGATAAAGACGGCTTTAAAAGACAAAAATTACAAATTTTGTTTATATTGTTTTTAAAATATAATTCTCTGGGAAGGTAAAACAAAAATGAACTCTGAAGAATTAGATGCGATGTTTAGAAGATACAGAGAAATGCCCAACGATATAGTAGTGTCCGAGCTTAGAAAAGAAATAGACGGATTTTTAAGCGACGCGCAAGCCATAAAAGAAGTAATACTTCACCCTGAAAGATATGCGGACGGGCAGCAGATTAAAGAGGATTATTTGTGGAATATCGGGCTTTTTTATGAGAGGTCTGTGCTTAACAAAGGTTTTGACGTCGCTGACAAAATATTTGATTTTGTATACAGCATACGTAAAGAGGCGGACACAGTTTTTATGCAGCCTCTATATTTAAAACATATAAAATATATTGACAGGGTTGACGGCAGAAATGAGAAAATATTTCGGCTTTTGGAAGTGATAGAATTAAATTATGAACGCAGTTTAAATAAGATTAAAGAAATACTTTCAGCATATGAAGGCAAACGTAACGAACGTCTTCTAAAAACCAACAAGGATACGGCAAGTTTTATGACGTCGTTTGCCGATATAAAGAAAGGGATAAATGAGCGTGGGCAATTTTATTCGTTGGAATTGCTTGACAGCATTGTTGATAAAGAAAAATATGGGACTGCCGCTGCGCAAATATTTGAAAGAGAATATATAAACACAATTAAACGGTATTCTTTATCCGCGCTTGACAGATTTTTAAATAAAAAACAAAAAAAAGAATATTATAAATTCTTAGAAACAACGGGCGATTTAAGAAAAATACTCAAACATATTATGGATGCAAAACTGCCGTATGAAATAGGAATTTATCCTATTTTAAGAAGCGCTAAAGACGATGTTCTTTATTCTATCATCAAATCAAAAGATATAGACCCCAAATTCAGACTTTATGCCTTAAAAAGTTTGTCTAAGTTAGGGCAAACAGAAGCGGATATAATGTTTAATAAAGATAATGATGATTTTGTTACGAAAACAATGTTTACAATGGTATCCGCCGCTCAGTTAGACAAAGAAGTATTTGAAACTGCCGCTGCGCGTTTTAAAAAAGCAGAAGACAGCTATGAAATAAAGGATTTATTTACCAAAGAAGAACTAAAAGAAATGGCGGAAATAGCCGACAGAATTATTTCAGATAAAAAATTTATCAGCGATAAAAACCCGTATTCAAGCTCAATAGCCGAAGAAGTGCTTATGACGGCTTTGATAGTTAAAGCGGCGTATTATGCGGACGAGAAAGACAAATTTGACATAATAGCGGCGTTGAGGGAATTGCCTTTTGTTGTAAGTTTTAGCTCTAACAATTCATATAAAAGCGTTGAATTGACAAGCGGAGAAGGCGCGCGCGCAATTTTATTGCAAGACGCTGGTTTAGAACTTACGTTTAGAGTAATGAGCAAATATATAGAAGCTATAGAATATTCAATATCGCAGGCGACAAAGACCGCGTCAGGCGCATATAGAATAATAGACGCATTAAAAAATGACGAAGTTATAAGAGACGGCAAAAGGCTATAAAACTGAGGCGGCAGGCAAAGCGCTTTCAATATAAATAAATTTGCAGATAAATATTACGAAAAAATAACGGACGAAATAAAAACAAGCCAAGACTATCAAACAAGGTTGGGCGGCGCATACAGTTTATAATTTAATTCACGGGGAAGGGAAAACAAAAATGGACTCTAAAGAATTAGAAGAGATGTTTAAAAGATACAGAGAAATGTCTGACGATACGGTAGTTTCGGAGCTTAGAAAAGAAATAGACGGATTTTTAAGCAATGCGGAAAAAATTAAAGAAGTTATACTTTACCCTGAAAGATATGCGGACGGGCAGCAGATTAAAGAGGATTATTTATGGAATATCGGGCTTTTTTATGAGAGGTCTGTTGTTAATAAAGGGTTTGACGTCAGCGATAAAATTTTTGACTTGATATTATACGACATATATAAAGACGCAGACACTTCGCATTTGCAATATTTTTATATGAAACATCTTATCGCAGTAGATATGTCTTTTGGGGATTTTGAAAAAAAGAAGCAAAGAGAAAACAGGTTTTTAGACGTAATAGAATTCAATTATGAACGCGATTTAGAGAAAATAAGAGGGATAGATACGG
>JAISLV010000172.1 GCA_031277075.1 Endomicrobium sp.
TTAATAAATAAAAAATTAAGGGGGAATAAAAGCGATGATTTTTAAAGAAAAAATCTTGGATTATTTAAAAATGTGTTGGAGTAAAAACATACATACCAATAAGAGCGTATCGCTTGTGATAACGCTGTGTTTTCTTATAAATATAGCGAATTTGCCCGTATATGCTTCGTTTGACGCTGAAATGTCAAAAAAGCAAATAAAAAACGCGGATAAACAAACGGCGGTATTAAGCCATGCGGCGCTAAAATCTGTCAACGAGCAGATAGGCGCGGCGGTTAACATAAAAGCGGAAATAGATTCTGCGGCAAGAAAAGAGCTTGACAGAAAAGACATAGCGATAACAGCCGTGGGAGCAATTATAGAAAGGAGCAGGGACGGCAAACGCGAGATAATGATAGGTTCGCTTGACGAAAAAGGGAAAGTAAACATACACAGCGGCGGCGGCAGACAAACATTTGATAAAAAAACGAAAGAAGAATATGAATTTAGAGCGCGGCAGGCATTAGATATGAGGGTGGCTAGGGGAAAGTTTGCCGCTACGCACAGTAAAGAATATCTTGCTTTGGAAAAGAGCATAACCATAAAGGAAGCGTTGCGGAAAATAAAAAAGGAAATAGCGCTAGGAAAAGGGAAAGCGCAAAAAGCAGATAGCAGAGAAATTCTTCAAAATCAATTGATAACAAAAGAGACAATAGGCAGAATTTATAAAATTGCCAAAAAAGCAGGGCTAATTCTTACAGAAGAAAGAAACGTTTCAGATGAAAAAGCAAAAATAGAGATATATACCAGCAAAAATACGGGGAAGAATATATTTGTAGGAAAGACAGACGGAGCGATGGCATATCCTACATATAACGGTCGTATTGAAATAGCGGAAAGCCGCAAGAAAATAAAGATTGACGGGGATGAATTTGAAAGTTCGGGCATTGCCATAGTTAAAAGTTCTTTGAAAAGCCGAAAGAATTACATAAATAAGAAAACGGAAGGATTATTTTTTATAGAGCTGTTGAATGTGCTGGATAAAGATTTAAGCGATGAGCAAACAATTGCGATAAAGGAACTATTTGAGGCAAGAAAAGAAGAAAAAAGCGTATTGAAAATGCCCGCAAACATAGTGAAATATATTGAAGATAAAGCGGGTATTGGTTTGTCAAAAAGGATTTGCCAATCCGTAGAAAAGATAAGTTTGCAGGCAGAGGCTGCGTTTGCGTCAACGGGAAATGCGGTTAAAGCGTTAAACAAAGGCGCGTTTGCTTTACAGCCTGTTTTAATAAAAGCCGCTATAGCGAAAGATTTTAAAAATAATGATATTGGCGATAAAGAAATTGTAAAAGAGAGTAAAGTTAAAGAAGCCGATGAATTTGACAATGCCTTAGAACGCGCGCAATATAGTGTAGAAATGCCAGAACTTTTAAAAGAAACTGCAAAACTTACGGCAAACGATATTGAAGAATATATTGCCGCAATGGAAAGCGTTCAGAAAGAAGCGGTTGACATTATGGCGGCAGCCGATGAAAAGTCTTTTGAAGAAACAGAAAACTTTGAGAATTTAAGCGTAGACAACGGCGTTATATACGAAAGAGATGCAGACGGCTTGAAACAAATTGGAATTTGGGACGGCGAGCAAGCCTATATTGCGCAAGCAGACGGACAATTAAAAGAAAGCGAATCTTATACGCGGCTGATTTTAAATAGAGAAAAAAGCGGACAGGCTGCCAAAGGCTATAAACTTGAAAAAGGCGTCGTCTCTAAAATAAAAGATTTTATAAGTTCAATAGCAAATAGCGAAAGCGTCAACTGCGCTATAGACGCTATAAGCCAAACGCTTGGCGCGGCAAATAAAGGTATTTTAGCTTTTCAGGCGGTAATAGCAGATTTGGCGGCGGGCGTTTTTGTAAGCAATAATCAAGGCTATCTAAGCGGCGAAAGTCAAGACGTAATGATAAGTATGGACGCAATGAAAAACGTTGTAAATTATTACGGCGCGGATTTTGAAGGACACTCCGCAAAGGCGGGCGATATTGCGGCAAGTTTAAAAGACGGCGAAAGCGCGGTTCTTCACGTTAAAGCAGATTCTGCCGCGGCAAGCGAAAATCATTTTATAACTATAGAGCTTGCAAAAGATAAAGACGCAAATGCAATTGATACAACAGGCAATAGCGGAGCGCAGGACAGAAATATAATTATAAAAGACCCGAATAAAGAAAATATAATTGTAAAAGAAAGCGAGCTGGCAAGCGTATTAGCGTTGGAATACGGCGTATCTTTAGACAGTGGAATTAAAGTTTTATCGGAAAGCGGGATAAAAAATGCAAACAAGCTGACGCAAAGTGAAATGCTTGAAGCGGCGGGCGCGGCTTCTAAAAAAACTTCTTCAAAAACGTCTTCTGCTAAAGCTAAAACCTCTTCTTCAAAATCTTCGTCTTCGTCTGCTTCAAAAAAATCGTCTTCTTCATCAAAATCTTCGTCAAGCGCAAAGCAGTCTTCAAAATCTAAATCTACCTCTGTAAAATCTTCATCTAAATCATCGTCTTCTTCGCAAAAAAGCGGCAGTTCAAAAGCGCAAAAACAAATTTCTGCGGCAAAGAAAGCGGATAATGCGGCAAAAAAAGCGGTTGCCGCCGATAAGTCGGCTGCAAAGGCAAAAAAAGCCGCCGATAAAGCAAAAAAACAGGCGGACAAAGCCGCAAAAGCCGCGCAAAAAGCAAGCAAAGAAAAAGACCCTCAAAAGAAAATAAACGCGCAAAATAAAGCCGCTAAAAAAGCCGACGAAGCAAAAAAGAAAGCTGTTCAAGCCAGAAAAGCCGCTCAACAAGCAAAGACTGCTCATACAAAAGCAAGAAAGGCTGCCCAAAAAGTAGACGGCAAAGACGCAGGCAAAGCTATAGCAAAGGAAAAAGCGGCTACAAAAAAACTTGCTCAAGCAAAGAAAGCCGAAAAAGCGGCGAAAGCCGACAGCAAAAAAGCAAATAAAAAATTGGTAAAAACCGTAAAAGAAACAGTCAAAGACATAAACGGGGGAAAACTGCCCAAAGAAGCAAAGGCTGCTATAGACGCGCTTTCTAAAGCCGCAAAGAAAGGTTATGACGCGCTTGTGCAAGCAAGCATTAATGCGGGGAAGACTTTGCTTGAAAAGAACGCTGATAAAAACGAAAAGATAAAAGATACGGGATTGACGATTCTTAGCATAGCTTCAGGAAATAAAAGCGGGGTCGTTGTAGATAAGAAAAAGAAAACTATAACAAATTACGGCGACGGAACTAAGACCGAACAAATAAAATTCGGCAAAGACGTTTCAGAAAAAGATATTGACAATATAAATAAAATTGCGGCAAACGGCGGATATGACGCCGTATTAAATTACACAAAACAAAGCGGGAAATTACTTTGCGAAACCAAATACGATAAAAGCGGAAAAGAAATATATACCGCTGTAAATGTGGGATATAAAGACGGGACAATGGCGCTTAAGTATGATTTTGCGAGCGATTATTCAAATGAGACTACGATAGTTGAAGCGAAAAAGGGAGACAGCAAGGTAGTGTTTGAAGAATACGGCGGGCAAGAGAACGGATATTTGCTAAAAAGGGCTATGACATATTCTTCTTCAAAAGACGGTTACGCGCAGCGCAATATTACGGCTGACGGTTTGGAATTTAGCGCGGATATACGCGCATTAGAGAGAGCTACGGAATTTTATGATAAGGAAATAACCGCGTCCGACGGTTCAAAAGAGAAAGTAAGAGCGGCGCGCAGCGTTGATTTTAAAGGCTCAGACGACGAGAACCCAAGCGCTTTTGAAGAAGCCGTAATAGACAAAGACGGAAACATAAACGTAACAAGATACGATTTGACAAATGCGATAAGCGATACAGAGATTGCTCAAAAAGAAGGCGGCGCGGCGTCAAATTCTGCAGGCGCGCAGTCGCTGATAGACCAATATAAAGGCGCTCTTGACGCGGCTAAAAAAATGCGGATAATCGGAAAAGAAGATTTATACGCAGGGTATGCAAAAGTAGACAATAAATATATAGATATGAGCAAAGTAGAAACGTATTCGTATAATACGGCTAATAGCGGATATGTGACGAAAAATACCACGATTGACGGGAAAGATGCGTCAATTACCGCAAAGCTGGAAAGCGGCGGCTGGAGATACGACGACAGGAATATATCGTCAAATTCTCAAGAAAACTCCGTTACAATAACAAGCAAAACGGATGACGGAGGAACGCGCATAGACAAATATTTAGGAGTGACTTTAGACAACGATTTTAATTACGAAAATACGGAAGGCTGCGGGCAAGAATGGTCTGAACTTAACGCTAAAGGCGAAGTAGTAAAAGGCGGAGCCGATTATAAAAAGGGAAATGTTATTCTTATGCCCGGCTCAAAAGACAAAGTAGAACTTGATAAAGATTTAAGTTATACGTATCAAAAAAATTCAAAAGGGAAGTTTGATGTGTCGGCGCATTTAGTTTCTGGGAAATACGTAAATATTGCTCCTAACGGCAAAGCCGCCTACGGAACGCTTGAAAACTGCAAATTTACGATAAACGAAAACGGAACGCCTTCGCTTTCAGGCAAAATTAATATAAAGAAAGGTTCTTCTTTTTACGTTGAAAAAGGAAAAAGCAAAGGAAGCTCAAGCTCCGGCAAAGAAAAAGATAAATCAAAACCCGACGCAAAAGATACCGACGCTAAAGTAGTTGAAAAAGAAGACGGATACGTAGTAAAAGACGGGAGCGTATCTTTAAGAAACGGCGGGCTTGTCGTAATGGGAACGGGAGCCGTATTTAAGAAAGGGTCTAATTTAGAAGCTATAGGCGGAAAAATAACAAAAGGAAGCGTTAAAGTAAAAACCGATAAAAACGGGAATTACGTCTATACGTCGCACAAGAGCAAAAAAACTACGGTTAAAAAGAATAATTCAGAAGTAAAATCAACGACAATTTACGATAAAAAAGGCGAAGTTAAAACTACGGCGAAAAATAAAAAAACCGGCGCGGCAATGACAAGAGAAAGAGACGGCTCAAAAATGCGCGTGACAATTACCGCTAAGAAAAAAGGCGATACGGGTTTTGGATACGAAGTGGAAAAACTCGGCAAAAACGGGAAAGCGGTATATTCATACTCCATTAACGGCAAAAACGAAATTAAAAATGAAACCTTAACAAGCGGAGCGGTAATAACTCAGACGATAATGGAAAATAAAGCAGACGGGCAGAAAATATTCAATAGAATTACGGGCAAATCAGGCGATTCCGTAAGCAAAACTATGCGCTACTACGACGGAAATAGAGAAACGGCGCTTACTATGGCGGGGGACGTCTACGTCGCTTACGACGTTAAAAAGAATTTAGCTTATCAAATAGGCGTCAATAAAGAAGACGCTGACAATCCGTTGAGCAAAACGAAGTTAGACGGCAAACTCTCTTCAAACGGAAAAACTTTTATACTTGACAAATCAATAGTGATACAAGACGACGGCGGAAATACAAAATACTATTACAAAAAAATAAATATAGACAAAAAAAGTTCAGCCGCCGCTTTTGTGGATCCGCGCATAAAAGCAAAACTTAACGACGACGGCAATTGGTATGACGTTTCAGATATGGGAAAAGCCGGCGGCGGGAAAATAGCGGTAGGAACGTCTGAAGACGGCAAACCTATATATATGACGCTTGGAAGCGACGGGGTTTGGCATAAAATTAAAGCGTGGGACGGAAAATCAAAAAAGACCGAAGCCAATAAAGTCGGAAACTTTACCGTAAAAAAGAACTACGACGGCAAACTTATTTTGTCTACGAATAAAAAAATAAAAATTCCAGACGCTTCCGGGAAATTATCTATAAACGCAAAAGGCGATTTTTTGCTCGGACGAAATAAAGACGGGCGCATCGTTTTGACTACTACTAAAAAATATTTTGCAAAATACGCGGGTTCTAACGCTAAAATTAAACTTCAGGCGGGCGCAAAACTCGGGTTCACAAACGGAAGTTTGTCGGTATCTTCGGGCGAACTAAAAATAGACGGCAGTTTGACGATAAAAAACTCGCCAAACGCGTCAGAAGGCGGCGCGTCGGGCGATAACAAAGAAAAACCCAAAGTAAAAACCAGAGCCGTAATTTCTTACGGGAAAAACGGAGTGAAAGTTTCAAACGGGATTTTGTCTATAAGAGACGGACAACTTACTGTTGAAGGCAAAGGAGCGGTCTTTTTAAAGGGTTCGCTATTATCAGACGGCAGCAGAGTTACGAAAGGCAATTTAAAAATTGCCGATTATACGAAAGACGGATACGCCGTATACGTTGCTGAAAAAGGAACCGCGCAAACAAGAGGTTCTATATCTATCAATTACAATAAAAAAGGCGTGACATGGGCGGGAACAAGCCGAACCGTCAAAGGAAATTTTAGAGTTTCAAACGGCGACGTGTATTCGCATTATACGACTACTACGACATACAAAATATCAAAATCAAAAGGATACAATGTAATGGCAAGAAATTCTAAAGGTCAATACATTGTAGCAAGGACTGTCACTAAGGCTGCTGGAACAAAAATATTTGATATGAGCGATTATAAAGCGCAGGTTGAGGCTTATAAAAAGTCTATTGCGGCGCGCGACGAATATATAAACGCTCAAAAGTTTTACGATTTAATGAAGAACAAACCTTTAATTGCGCCGTCTTACTTATCGGATTTAGCTAAGAAAGCGCAAGACAAAAAAGAAGCGTTCATTAAAATTATTCCTGATAGCGCAATGAAAAATATTTCTGATTTTACGGGTCTTACAAAAGCGCAAATTGCAAAGAAGATGACGGTAAAGAACGGGAATATAGTAATTCCCGGAGTTATAAAAGCGTCGGAAGTTATAAAAGCGCCAAATGTGATTGTTAAAAATCCGAATTTAAAACTTGACCTTGCGATAAACAGAGATTTGACCTTTTCGCTTACTACGTCTCATAAAATTACGTATCTTGACAAAAAAACTAATACGTCAAAAACCGTATACGGAGTGGAAACCGTCGTAAAAGACGATAAAAATAATAGGATAGAAGGAATTGTAAATAATATAGACATAGTTTTTGAACGCGATATAAACACAAATAAAGCGTATACAATTACAGGATTTGATTTTGTAAATATTACTCAACAAGGATACGTTCAAAAAATTCCTAAATCTGCCGCAGGCGCGGGTACGGGCGGCGCGCAAGGAACTCCCGCAATAAAGACTAATACGCAAGGAATATTCAATATTACAAAAGATACCATAACGGTATCGGGGCAAGGCTCTGTTATATCTTTTAGAAACGGAGAAGTTTTGCTTGCGGGAGAAGGAGCGCAAGCGTGGAGCGGTTCTACTTTTACTACGCGTTTAGGAAAAGTTCAAACCAAAGGGTCGTATACGTATAAAGACGGAGGATGGGCGGCAAGCTCTCAATATTCTACTTATTCATATTACGACGCGTCTGCCGCTAAAAAAGCCATTATTTCCGATATGAAATCAAGCGGAATAAAAATTGATTCTTTGAACGATTTATCTTTTAAAAATATCGGCGGAAACATACCTTCAAACAGTTTTGGCGCGCTTGAGGCATTGCTTAATTCAACAGACAATAGAGGAAAAAGCGTAGCCGCAGTTACGGTTAAAGACGCAAACGGCAAAGAGCCTTCTATAAACGGAATAAAAATAGCGGCAGGATATAAAATAAAATTTGCCGTTGACGGCGAAAATAAAATGGGAGTTTATTGCGCGGATACAAGGCAAATAAAGTCTTCATATACTCTTGCGCAAGGGTGGACGAGCGCAGACGGCAAATCTAAAGTCGGCTTATTGTTTAATTACGGCGATAAAATAGATTTTGGCGTCGGGTTTAAAAACGAATATGGAGCGGGCGCCGTTTTAAACGGAAACAATATACAATGGAACAACGGAACGGGAAAAGCGCAAACTATTAATAATGTGCGGGTGATAGCGGGCGCAGACGGGATATTGCGTCTTGGAAGCGAAAGTTTGAACTTTAATTATAACGGCGGAAAACTTTCTGTAGCTTTAGGTTCGGAAGTGACGATAGGCGGCAATGCGATTGTAGTAACTAAAGGAAGCCTTATAGCAGAGGGAGTGAATTTACAAGATTCGCCGTCGTTTGACGAAGAAGGCGGAAGCGATTCTAATAAAGCGTGGGACGGAAGCGTTAATTTTGACGGCATAGCTAAAAAAGCCGCTAACGGCAAAACGGGCTGGGATATTTCCGGTATCATAAACGGATACAGCGACGGGAACTTAGAAACGGTTTTGTCTAAGGGGTATATATTTTCAGAGGGCAGCATATTCGGCGCGGGCAGCGATATATATGTTACAGGCGAAACTGTAGAGAGCGGAAAAGTTCAGTTGAGAAAAACTGCCGACGGATATTATTTTCTCACTTCGGCGGGCGCGTCTCAAGCGAAAACATATATAGACCTTACTACTTCCGAACAAAGAGCCGACGGTTTTATCACAAGAATTAACAATACCTATAATTCCTCAGGGCTTGTAAAGTCTGAATACAGGCAGGAATTTACAAAGTCGGACGCGCTTAAACATTTTGCAGGCGGGACGTATTCGGGTTATGAAATTACAAATCTTTCCGAAAGAGACGGCGGCGCGTATATCTTTTCGGAGTTTGAAACAACCCGCGCGCAAATAAACGGCAAAACATACAATATTGCAAAGCGCGGCTCTGACGGGCAGTTTATTATTAACGAGTCGTCTACTTTTTACAATTTAGACATTAAAGGGTCAATAAAAGACGGCGTATATGAATATTTAGAAACTATTAAAATGCGCGGGAAAGACCCTGCAAACTTTGAATCGTCTATGAGTATAAAAAAAGACGGCAAATATATTCCCGAAAACGCAATTATGGCAAAACAGCAGTCTGACGGCAAGACGGTAATAGTTTTGTCAGACGCAAATTACAGCGACGTTTTAACGCTGGATTTTAAGAATAAAACAATAGGCGTTTTGGGGCAAGGAGCAAACGACGTTTTAAAAGTCAATTTGGACGGCGGACGAAGCGTTTATTACACAAACAAAGGCGCAGACGGCATACGCGCAGATATATATGAAGAAAACAAAGGGTTTCAATATTACCTTGATTTTAAAAACGGAGCGCGTTTTATTAACGGCGAGGCTGTTATTGCGCAAGGGCATTTGGCTAAAGACGCAAAAATAACCGACGAAGGCAAAAACGAAGGCGGGGCGGGAAATAACGCCATTGCCGATATAGGCGCAAAAAGCGGCGAATATGCTTTTGTGGCGGACGGCAAATATTATATTGCGGGCAAAGACGGCGATTTATTCAGCTTAAATAAAGACGCGAAATTGTTTGACAAAAACGCGGCTATCGCGGTTTATACGGGAGATAATATAGCGACTGTAATAAAAGACGGAACGACTCAAACTTTTGGTTTAGTCAAAGCTACGGAAGATACAAAGTTTCTCTTATGGAAGACGGGAGAAAGAGAAGAAGAAAACGCGCGTTGGCATGCGGGCGAAGTTGTTGAAATCGACGGACAGAAGTATTTTGGGACATATAGCTATACGGGTGAAAAAGCGATATTTAGCGATATATTTGCCGTAAATAAAAATGGAAATATAGGAGCTAATTTAAACGATTCTTTCGGGCAGAAAACTATTTTAAAGGGAAATAACGGCGATAGCATAAAAATAGGATTTAACAGAGCGGAAGGAATAACCATGACAGGCTCGGTCAGTATGCTTTCCGTTGACGGCGAAAACGTCAAATTTATACCCGTTTGGGACAAAGAAAACAAACAGTTCAAACTTGACCTTGCTAAAGATTCAAAAACGCAAATCGCAGAAACTATTGATTTGAAAGCTTTATACAAAGAATATTATGGGACGGATTATCAAAATATGTACGATATGCCTCAATACGATACAGACGGCAAACCTATTAAAAAAGACACTGCGTATATGGACGATACTACGGCGCAATCTTTATTGTGGAAATACGCTAAAGAGAACAATTTAGATTATTCCGAAGCGTCGGCGGCTCTTTATAGCGCAAGAGACGACCCGTTTAAAATTACAGTGACAAGAACCAAAACGCTTGCAGACTATGTTTTTTCTAAAGATTTTGACGGCAATACGGGCGAATTTAAGTTCTCAATAGAAAGCATGATATTTGATTTGAAACGGATGCAATTTATTACAACGGCAAACGTCTTTTTAGACAAAACAAATAAGTTTAACACTACAGGCAGCTGGACTGCCGCGCCTGCTGGCGCAGGCTCAGGCGGCGGCTCTGAACCTAAAGAAGTATATTCGACAAAATACCGAGTGGGAGCTGAAATAGGAACAAATGCCGAAGGCGGCGCGTCTCTATCGCTTTACGATTACGGGGGAACAAAAGAGCAAGCTCAAGTATCTATAACTTTTGATACTTCAGAAATGTTTAGCGGGAAAGCTATAGCGGGACATTCTTTCGCTTCGTTTAAAGCGGGAACAGAAGTAGTTCTTGTCAAACAAACGCAGCTGAAATATGTAGACAATAATGCAAGAACCGAAAGCAATAGGCATGAAAAACATGAGATTAAAAGTCAAGTTATAGAGGGCAAAGCAGAGGCGGGAACGAGGATATTTTGTAAAACGGACACTGCGCTTAGCGGTCTTGTTAAAGCGGCAATGGATAACGGAGTAGTAAGCGGCTCTATAGATATTTTGCAGACTATAGAAATAGACAATGCAAAATATGCGGCTGAAGGAACGGTTTATTCAAACAAAACTTTTGCAAATACGGCTGTTGTAAAACAGGTAAGCGGCGCAGGAGTTGAGGGCGCGGAATTAAAGAACGGCAAACTTGAATTTGGAATGTGGTCGCTTAAGGGGAACATAAATCTCAAGGCGTCTAGCGTAGAGTTAGAATCTCATTGGCTTACAAGGGCGGGAGAAACTGTTCTTGGAGTGATAACGTCAATAGCCGCTCTTATAAATCCTTTTGATTGGATAAGCGGAAACAAGCTGGCAAAATTTTCGGCGTCTTTGTTTACCGATAAGCAAATAGACCAAATTGACGGAAAAGATATAGTTTCAACATATATCGCGGCGGCGGTCGCTATAGCCGCAGTTGTCACAACCGTAGTCTCGTTTGGAGCTGCGGCGACTTTCTGGGCGGCTGCGGCATTGGCGGCTTCGGCTGTTACTACGGCTGCGTTTGCCTCAACAGCCGCGTTCCAGTCTGCGCAGTGTTTTCAAAACGGCGATTGGAAAGGCGGTTTATTAAACGCCGCAGCCGCCGCGCTAGCCATAGCTTTTCCTCTTAAACTTTCGTTTGGGAATCCGATTGCGGCAATGAACGGAGCTTTAAACGCGGTAAAAGGTATGACAGGCGGCGCGGTTAAAACAATGTTATTTAACGTTGTTAAAAATCCTTTAGGTTTAAGAGCTGTAATGGGCGCTGGTTTTACAGGGCTTGATTTTGCCATAAGCGCATTATACGGAGTATCTGCCGACGAAGGTTTTGGCGGCGGATTTTTCGGCGAGCTTGGCAATTTAGTGAGAATACTATCTTTTAGAGGAGCCGCTATAGACGGCGGCAGCTTTTGGAATAGACAAGTTCCAGTTTTTGGCGAACTTGGCTTGCGCTGGGGGCATATTGCTTGGGCGAGCGCGTATATATTAGGTCCCGACGGGCTGGCAAAAGGAATTAAAGGCGTAAAAAATATTTTTAATGCAAAGACGAGCGCGGTAAATTTTACAACGCCCGCGTTAAACGGCTTGCAAGTTTCCGCGTCTACAGTGAAATCTTTGACATATCTTGCAGGAAGAACAAATTTCATTAAATCTTGGGGAGCGGTCGCCAGACATATGTATCAGATGTGGGGGCTTCAAATAGGCATGGGAATTGCTGGAAATATCGTAAAACCTTTTGGACAATCGCTGAATAATTCTATATTTAAAGACGTCTACGATTTTATTATGAGCGAAATGGGCGGAACGGAAATATTAGGCGGAGATAGAAGCATGACTGTATTATTTGGAGCGGTTATGGCTGCGGCTATGCCGTTTGTTCAAGGTGTTGCGCAAGGGTTTAAAAACAAAATACCCGGAGTTGAACCCGCCGCTAATGGAGCCGCGCAAGAGGCAAGCAAAGGCATAGCGGGACGCTTAAAGAGACTTGCCAATGGAATAATGGAAGAGGGGTTTAGCGAAAATATTGCGCAGGCTTTCGCTATGAAATATTTTGGATTGTCTCCTGAAATGGCGGAATATTTTTCAGAATTTGTTTCGCCCGGCGGAGGAACAAATTTAAATTCTAACGCCGCAAAGCGCAATTACGGCGATTCAGTCGGCAAAGCGCGTCTTACGAGTCTGGGCGTTTCTAACGCGTCAAACGCTATGAATAATATACTTATGGAAAACGGCGTAAGAGAAGTAAAAGCGGACGCAGATTTTTCTGTCGCGGGTTTTTCAAAAGGGAACGCCGTTATTAGAATAACTAACAGGGAAGACGCTTTGTCTGCGCCTGCAGTATATAATGTTTCAACAAAAAAAGAGCTGCAGTTGTTAATGGTTTCAGTAGGCGCTGCGGCTGTAGACGGCGGCAATGCCGCAGATACTATAAATTTGATTGACAATATGCAAAATTCCGATTTTACAGACATAACGGACGACGTTCTTATAAATTACGCCGCCGGCGCGCGCAATATAAACGGCGCAAAAGCTCTTGAAGCGGCGCAAACGCTATTGCAAAGGTATCAAGACGCTATAGGGGAAGACGCCGCCGCGTTTAACGCGGCTATGGACGGCGCGGGCAATGAGGCAATAGGCGTAAAAGCTTTTGAATTACAAGAAAAATTTGCTTTGGATATAGCCGCTATACAAGCTGAGAAAGGGACATTGAGCGAAGCTGAAAGAGTGAGATTTGAAGCTCTGCAAGACGCCAATGAAATGGCGGTAGAGTTTAGCGAAGGAAATATATCTATGTCGGAAGTTGTAAAATCAGGCAATTTATTTGCGCAAGAAATGTTGCCAAGCTGGACGAGTTATCAAGAGGTTATGGCGGGCAGAATACAGGCATTGGCTGATATAGTGTCAGAGATAAAAGCTGATAGAACGGTTCTTGCGTCAAAAGAAAATTTAATTCGCCGTCTGGAAAGAACATTTGTGCAAATAGAAAAAGCGGTAATAGAGCAAAACGCGGCGCTTAGCGAAAAATCTGGAGGAATAGAAGTAAATCAAGGCGTCAAGGAAATATTTGACGATGTTAAAGAATTTGATTTAGACGAACTTAAGGGGAGTGAAGTTTTGGCAAACGGGGCTGACAGACCGATGAAATTAGCCGACGCGGCGATATATTCTTTAATCAACAGCAGAGGATTTGATATAGATGAAACTATAAAAGAAACAATATTAAACGGAGAAACGCTTACTAACGAGGAAGCCGATATTATAAAGAACAGTCACAGATATTTATATCAATTATTGCAAATATCAGGCGCAATATCTGAAGTAGACGGCGTGGAAATATCTGACGAGCAGGCGTGGGAAATATTGACGGCAGAATATATAATGCTGCGTTTAGAGCCGATGTTTAACAAAGATATAGGCGGCGGCGCGTTTAGGTTTACGCAAAAGCAGCGTTCGCCTTTTACAAATATAGCAAAAACATTGTTGAGCGAAGCGAAAGAAGGCGAAGAAGGAAAGGCGCGCAGGCTTACGCAGGAAGTGGCGACAGGCGGAGGGAAGACGTATTTAGCGGCAATATCTGCGATGTTATTGCTTGCAAACGGGAACACAGAAGGACAATTTGTCGGAGCGTTCACAAACACAATAGACAATGCGGCAAACTTGCAAAAAACAATGAAAAACATTTTTGGCGGCGAATTTTTAGAGGGAAATATAGACGACGCGGTAATATTGTTATCTGCAAGCGAATACGATGAAGCAAGACAAGACGCGGATAAAGCGAAAGCATTCAGAGAAAAACTGAAAAACGCAAGGGTAGTATGCGCCGATTACAGCGCGTGGGCAAGCATAACGGCGTCCGATTGGGCGGGACTTGTGGCAAATGAACAAAACAAAGAATCTTCGCGTCATATTAGGGAACTGCTTGAAGCGCAGGGAATAAAATTAACAAAAGACAACAGACAGTTTGAAAATGCGACGCAGGCAAGGCAGGCAAGCAAGATATTAATAGAAGCCGCAAGAAACGGCGACGAAGCGGTAAAGAAAGCGTTAGAAGAAACAGTGATACCGATGGACAAGATAGGGGACGTAGTAGCCGACGAAATAGATTTCTTTGGAACAATACCGATGCAGGCATTAGCGACAAGCAATGGGAAATATTTTTCCGCGCAGAGCATGTTGAATTATTACAATGACATAAAATCGGGGATGTCTGAAGAAAAATTATTAGAGAAATACAGTGAAGCGGGCGTGACAAACGCGCAACAGATAAAGCAGGATATGGCGCTTAATGGGGAGCAGATAGACGCAAAGACAGCGATATTAAATGACGTGTCGTCATTGCTCGACAATAATCATACAAAGATAGACATTAACGGTTTGCAGGTAAAAGAAATGCTCAAAAAATACGCCGCAGATGCAGAGCAGATAAAATCTTTGATAGACAATCACAATAAAGAGGCGTATTTTTACAGATTAGCGCAAGAGACGCAAGGATTGTATGAAAGCAGCGCAAAGAAGTTAGGCGGTTTGGCAAAATCGGGGATATTGGCAAAAATAGTTGCAACGGAATTTTCAAGGGAAAGTTTGCTTAGCGATATGATGAGCATATACGTAGACGAAAGCGGATACGAAGCGGAAGTTAGAGAAGCCGACAAGCAGACGGCGCAAACTGACGCTAAAAAGATAGAAGACGTTCAAAAAGACATAGTCAAGAAAGCGGAACAGTTGAAGAAAGAATTTGAAGGGGCGTTTTTCGGCGAAAACTTTACCGACGCTGAAATTATAGAGCAGGTAAGAAACGGTATGGGCGCGCACGAACTTGTATTGCATAAAGATTACAATGTGGTTAATGGAAGAGTAGTAGTAATAAACGAAGGACACGACGTAGAGAACTTATCGCTGCCTGCTGGAATGATGCAAGTTTTAGAAGTTAAAGAAAGAGCGCAAGTAAGCAAGCCAAATACTGAAAGCTATGTGTCAAATTCAGTATTTGCAATGAGTTTGTTTGACAATTTAGTGGGGCTTACCGGAACAGTGTCTTCTATGGTAGACATAAACATATTGAGGGCAATGGGCGTAGAAAGATTTGGGGAAACGTCAAAACCTAAAGCCAGCAGCAAATTACTATCTACGAAAAAGGGAATGGCGCAATACGTATATGAAGCGGCGAAATTATTGACAGATAAGAATATAGCAAATTTTCAGCTGACGCTTACGCCAAACTCTGAGATAAGCCATATTGCGTTTAATACAATAATAAATTCAATAAAGGCAGACTTATTGAGTTTAGGGGTTTCTGAAACTGACGCAGATATCGCGGTTAAGGCATTGACAGATACTTCAGATAATTTCAGTTTGAATTTAGCAAATATCAAAGCGGAGTTTGCGGAAAAATACAAAATAAACGCCGTTGAAATATCTAAAATAATGACAAACACGGTATTATTTGCAGATTCGGCAATGAACGAAGAGCAGTTGAAGTCGCTTTCAGACAAAGTAAAATCAGGCGAGTATAAATACATAATCGGGGACGCGTATTTAATCGGCAGAGGCTGGGACGTAGGGGATATGAGGGACAGCCTTGAGAAGTTGAAAGCGGCGCAAAACATAACGGATAAAGAGGGAGCGGAGAATCGCGGGCAAGTAAATTGCTGGCTGTTAGACGGAGCATTGATGACAGAAGCACAGATGATACAAGGAGCTGGAAGAATAGACCCTTACGGCAGCAACAGGTTTGACGCGCAGTATTACTCAAAAGATATAATTTCATTGTATTCTGTAGAAACTTTGAGAACGATTGATAAACTAACGTCTAAGGTAGCAAGCAATAAGAAGAAGATAGACGCGACGGAAATAAATTGGGATATAAACGACGTTTTGGACAATGATAATTTGACGATGATACAGGAATACAATGAAGAACAAGCGCTGCTGAGAGCAGGACAACAGACAAAAGTATTGGAGTCAAAGAGATTTGAGCAGACAAAGACGGATACAAAGCAGGAAGCTCCGAGCGTGTCTTCGGCAATAGAAACGCTTAGTAAACTCGGCATAGACGCCAATAATGCAAAGCAGGCGGAAATACTCAACAAATATATTCCAACATTAGACGTAAAAGATACGGACAGGCAGCTCACAATGTCAGAATGGTTTGTATTGGAAAACATAGCAAACTATCTTACATTGGCAAACGTAGCAGGGGTAAAGGCGGAAGAGTTATCATCGTTGTTGCCTGTGGAAGGTAAAGCGTTTACAAGTGTAAAAGAAGGGGGCGCGGCTGGGGCGCTGGAATATTTAAACAGCGCGCTCAAAGAAAGGAATGTAGAAGCGTCAAAAGAATTTACTGATTTGTATAATGCGGCAAGCGCGATGACAGAGGGATACGAAGACG